>JAJAYV010000001.1 GCA_026786045.1 Frankiaceae bacterium
GTCGGGCGGTGGCTTACCCTGGGGGCTGGGCGGTGGGTGTTAGCTTTTCTGGCCCCCTCAGTTGTTGCGGGTGGCTCTGTGGTACGCCCCCGGGCTGGTCTACCTCTCCGGCGGCAGCCCGCCCTTCCTCGCCCGCACCCTGCGTGGCACCGCCGTCTGGCGCGCCGTCGAGCGGGCCTGGCGCGAGGGCGCCGCGCTGGCCGGCTGCAGCGCCGGGGCGATCGCGCTCACCGACCACGTCCCGGACCTGCGCCACCCGCTGCGCGAGGCGGAGGCGGGCCTCGGGCTGCTGCCGCACGTCCGGGTGCTCCCGCACTTCGACCGCTTCGTCGGGCGGGTCCCCGACCTGCTGCTCACTCGGCTGGTCGAGACCCCCACCGGGGTCACGGTGGTGGGGGTCGACGAGGACACCGCGCTGGTCGGCGGGCCGCACACGTGGCGGGTCGAGGGCCGGCAGTCGGCCTGGGTGCTCACCGCCGACGGCCGCACCGAGCACCCCGCGGGGAGCACGCTCCATACACCGGGTTGATCCCGCCAAGACCACTCCCACCCAGCTGCTCGTGGTGGCCGCGCTGCTGGTCGGCGCGGAGCGGGCGCACCGCGAGGGCTGAACCGGCACGGGCTACGGTCGGACCACCGCCCGGTCGGTGCCCGCCGGCGGTCCCTGCCTGAGAGGACGACCCCTGTGCGCGCGCTCCACGTCACCGACCTGACCGGCCCCGACGCCCTGCAGGTCGTCGACGTCCCCGAGCCCGTCGGCGGCCCGGACGACGTGGTGGTCGACGTCAAGGCCTGCGGCGTGGCCTGGCCCGACCTGCTGCTGACCCGCGGCGAGTACCAGATCAAGCCGCCGGTGCCGTTCGCGCCGGGCGCCGAGGTCGCCGGCACCGTCCGCAGCGCCCCCGCCGGCTCGGGCCTGTCGGCCGGTGACCCGGTCGTCGCCGTCTGCGGCGTCGGCGGCTGGCAGGAGACGGTCGCGCTCCCGGCCGCGAGCGTGCTCGCGCTGCCCGCGGGCTTCGACCTCGCCGTCGCGGCCGGCCTGCCGTTCAACACCCTCACCGTCCACTTCGCGCTGAAGCGGCGCGGTCAGGTCAAGGAGGGCGACACCGTCCTGGTGCACGGCGCCAGCGGCGGCATCGGCATCGCGGCCGTCCAGCTCGCCAAGGCGTACGGCGCCCGTGTCCTCGCCGTCGTCTCCACCGAGGCCAAGGTCGAGGTGGCGAAGGCCGCCGGCGCCGACGAGGTGCTGCTCGTCGACGGGTTCAAGGACCGGGTCAAGGAGCTGACCGGCGGGCGCGGCGTCGACATCGTCGTGGACCCGGTCGGCGGCGACCGCTTCACTGACAGCCTGCGCTCGCTGGCCCCCGAGGGCCGGCTGCTCGTCATCGGCTTCACCGGCGGCGAGATCCCACAGGTCAAGGTGAACCGGCTGCTGCTCAACAACGTCAGCGTCGTCGGCGTCGGCTGGGGCGCGTTCCTCATGACCGCGCCGGACTACATGCATGAGCAGTGGGCCGAGCTGCGCGCGCTCATCGAGTCCGGCGCCTTCGTGCCGCCGGCCGTCGTCGAGCACCCCTTCGACGAGGCCGCCCAGGCGCTCCGGTCCATGGACGACCGCACCCTCGCCGGAAAGGCCGTCCTCGTCGTCTGAGGCAGCGCGGGCCCAGGCCGCGGCCGCGGGCGGGCTGTGCGGTGCAGCGCCTGGTGCAGGACAGGTCAAGAAGTCGCAGAAGTTGACCTGTGGTGCACCGACCGCTGCGCGAGGCGACGCCGCCCGCCAGGGACGAGGCGCGCCGACGGCTCAGGCCTTGGCGAGCAGGAGCTTGGCGACGACCTCGGTCATGATCTCGTTGGTGCCGCCGCCGATGCCGAGGATGCGGCTGTCGCGGTAGTGCCGCTCGACCTCGGTCTCGCGCATGTACCCCTGGCCGCCGTGCAGCTGCACGGCCGCGTCGACGACCTGGTCGCAGGCGAAGACGGCGGTGTTCTTGGCCATCGCGACGCGCATGACGACGTCCTCGCCGGCCTGCCAGTCGGCGACCACGGCGCGGGTGTAGGTGCGGGCGACGTCGGTCAGCCGGGCCATCTCGGCCAGCCGGTGCGCGACCACCTGGCGGCTGGCCAGGGGCCGACCGAAGGTCTCCCGCTCCTTCACGAAGCGGGTGGTCAGGTCGACGCAGCGCTGGGCCGTGGCGTACGCCTGCACCGCCATGCTGAGCCGCTCGGCCGCGAACTGCTTCATGATCGCGTAGAAGCCCATGTGCTCAGGGCCCACGAGGTTGCTCGCCGGGACGCGCACCTCGTCGAAGCGGAGCTCGGCGGTGTCGGAGCACAGCCAGCCCATCTTCTTCAGCGGGGCAGAGACGGTGACGCCGGCCAGGTCGCGGTCGATGACGAGCAGCGAGATCCCGCCCGCGCCGTCGCCACCGGTGCGCACGGCGGTCGTGAAGAAGTCGGCCCGGGTGCCGCTGGTGATGTAGAGCTTGGAGCCGGTCACCACGTAGCCGTCGCCGTCGCGGACCGCGCGCGTGCGCAGGCCGGCGACGTCCGAGCCGCCGTCGGGCTCGGTCACGGCCAGCGACACGATCTTGCGGCCCTCGAGCACCGGGCGGGCGACGCGCTCGACGAGCGCCGGGTCGCCGGCCTCGAGCAGGTGCGGCAGGCCGATGCCGTGCGTGAAGAGCGAGGCGATGAGCCCGGAGGTGCCGCCGGCCAGGATGAGCTCCTCGGCGACCACCATCGCGTCGACGGCGTCCCCGCCGGAACCGCCTGCGGACTCGGGGAAGCCGACCCCGAGCAGGCCCGCCTCGGCCGCAGCCGCGTGGAGCGACAGCGGCAGCGCGCCCTGCTCCTCCCACGTGGTCAGGTGGGGGAGGACTTCCCGCTCGGCGAATAGGCGGGCCGACGCCCGCAGCGCACGCCGTTCCTCGGTGCTCCAGCTGTCCACGGTGACCCCATCCTGAACGTCGGCGTTCATCTTGTACGGTGACGCTACAAGATAGACCGGGTCGACGCTGGGGAGGTGTGCATGGGCACGCGGGTCTACGCCGGGCTCAGCGCCGAGCAGCGTGCCGACCGTCGGCGCGAGCAGCTGCTCGAGGCCGGGCTCGACGTCTTCGCCGAGCGCGGCTGGGCGGGCAGCACCGTGCAGGACGTCTGCCGCGCCGCGGGTCTCAGCCCGCGCTACTTCTACGAGCTGGTGGACAGCCGCGAGGCGCTCTTCCTCGCCGTCACCGCGCGCATCGCCGAGCACGTCGCCGGCGTCGTGCGGCAGGCCCTCGTGGACGCCGACGCCGACCCGGAGAGCCGCGCCCGCGCGGTCCTCACCGCGCTGGCCGGCTACTTCTCGGCCGACGAGCGGGTCGTGCGCGTCGCGCTCGTGGAGTCGATGGCGACCGAGCAGTTCCGCGCGCAGCGGCGCGAGCTGCTGGCCGGCTTCGCCTCGTCCGCAGCACGTCTCATGCGACCGCTGCGTGTCGGACCGGCGGGCGGGGCGGCCGCCCGGCGCCGCCTTGAGCTCAGCGCGGCCGTCCTCACCGGCGGCATGGTCGAGGCGCTCATCGCCTGGACCGGCGAGGGCCGGCCGCTGCAGACCGAGCTGTTCGTCGACCACCTGACCGACCTCCACACCGCCGCCGCCCAGCTGTGACCCCCCGGAGGAGCCGGTGACGACCGACCTGCGCCGCCCCGTGGTCGTGGGGGCCGGCCAGCTCCGCGCCAACCGCGAGCGCACCGTCGAGGGCGCGCGCGAGCCCATGGCGCTCCTGCGCGACGCGCTGCTCGCCGCCGA
>JAJAYV010000002.1 GCA_026786045.1 Frankiaceae bacterium
AGCAGCTCGCGGATCTTCTCCACCGCGCCGGGCGGCAGGTCCTGGGCCAGCCCGCCCGGACGGACGTACGCGTGGTTCATCCGCAGGCCGGTGATCATCTCGAGGACGTCGAGGATCATCTCGCGCTCGCGGAACGCGTTGGTCATCGCGGTGAGCGCGCCGAGCTCGAGCCCGCCGGTCGCGAAGGCCACCAGGTGGCTGCTGATCCGGTTGAGCTCCATGCAGATCACGCGGATCGCCTGTGCGCGCGGCGGCGCCTCGATGCCGAGCAGCTTCTCGACCGCGAGGGAGTACGCCGTCTCGTTGAAGATCGGCGCCAGGTAGTCCATGCGCGTCACGAAGGTGACGCCCTGCACCCAGTTGCGGTACTCGAGGTTCTTCTCGATGCCGGTGTGCAGGTAGCCGATCACGGTGCGGGCGGTCACGACCGTCTCGCCCTCGAGCTCCATCACCAGGCGCAGCACGCCGTGCGTGGACGGGTGCTGCGGGCCCATGTTGACGACGATGTGCTCGTCCTCGACGCCCGCACCGAACACGCTGTCCCAGTCACCGCCGGTGACGGTGTAGACGGTGCCCTCGGTGGTCTCGCGCGCTCCGCCGGCGTAGGCGTCGACGGGCTGGTCGGTGGTGGTCATGCGTACGACCTCCGCTCGTCGGGCGGCGGGATCTGCGCGCCCTTGTACTCCACCGGCACGCCGCCGAGCGGGTAGTCCTTGCGCTGGGGGTGGCCGTCCCAGTCGTCCGGCATGAGGATCCGCGTGAGGTGCGGGTGGCCGTCGAACTGCACGCCGAACATGTCCCACGTCTCGCGCTCGTGGAAGTCGGCGGTCGGGTAGACGCCGGTCACCGAGGCGACGTGCGGGGAGGCCTCGCCGACGGCGGTCTCCAGGCGCAGCCGCCGCCGGTAGGTCATCGACAGCAGGTGGTAGGCGACGTGGAAGCGCTCGGGCTGCTCCGGGAAGTCCACGCCCGAGACGCCGAGCAGCAGCTCGTAGCGGTGGTCCTCGCTGTCGCGCAGGTGCCGGCACAGGTCGGCCACGGCGTCCGGCTCGACGTGCAGGGTCAGCTCGCCGCGGTCGACGACGACGCGGGTGACCGCGTCGCCGAAGCCCGGGTAGGCCTCCTCGAGCGCGTCGACAGCCTCGTCGTACCAGCCGCCGAAGGGGCGGGGGGACGACAGCGCCGGCGGGTCGCGGCGGACCAGGCCGCCGTAGCCGCTGGTGTCGCCGCCCAAGGTCGCGCCGAACATGTCGCTGCCGGCGCCCGGGTCGGCGGTCACGGCGGCGATGGCGCTGGCGCGCTCGGCGGCGTCGGAGATCGACCCGGCGGTGGTCGTGGAGACCTCGCCGTCCGGCGCGGAGCCGGCGGGGGACGGGCCCTGGGGGGTCACGCTCATCGCATGAGCTCCGCGCGGAAGGCCTCGCGGGCGGCCTTCTTGCCCTCGTCGCTGTAGCGGGTGCTGCTGGCGACCAGCTCGCGCGGGGCGTAGCCGGGCAGCTCACGGCGGCGGGAGTTCGCGCCGAGCGGCTCATCCATGATCTTGTCGTGCAGCTTGAGGATCGCGTCGAGCAGCATCTCGGGGCGCGGCGGGCAGCCCGGCAGGTACATGTCGACCGGCACGATGTGGTCGACGCCCTGGACGATCGCGTAGTTGTTGAACATGCCGCCGCTGCTGGCGCACACGCCCATGGCGATGACCCACTTGGGCTCGGGCATCTGGTCGTAGATCTGCCGCAGGACCGGCGCCATCTTCTGGCTCACCCGGCCGGCGACGATCATCAGATCGGCCTGGCGCGGGGAGGGCCGGAAGACCTCCATGCCGAAGCGGGCCAGGTCGTAGCGGCCCGCGCCGGTGGCCATCATCTCGATCGCACAGCAGGCCAGGCCGAAGGTGGCCGGCCACAGCGAGCTCTTGCGGGACCAGTTGACGACCTTCTCGACGCTGGTCAGCACGATCCCCGAGGGGATCTTCTCCTCAACACCCATGAGCTAGTCCCACTCCAGACCGCCGCGGCGCCACTCGTAGGCGTACGCGACGAAGATCGTTCCGATGAAGAGCACCATGGCGTAGAACCCGAACAGGTCGAGCTGGTCGAAGGCGACGGCCCACGGGATGAGGAAGATCATCTCGATGTCGAAGACGATGAAGAGCATCGCGGTCATGTAGAACTTCACCGGGAAGCGGCCGCCGCCCATGGGCTGCGGGGTCGGCTCGATGCCGCACTCGTAGGCGTCGAGCTTGGCGCGGTTGTAGCGCTTGGGACCGATGAACGACGCCGCGGTGACCGAGACGACGACGAAGCCCGCCGCGAGCACGAACATCACCAGGATCGGCACGTAGTTGTCGAGCACGTGCGGTCCTCCTCCTCGGGTCGTGCGGCGCGGGCGAGCGGCTGCTGTTGCGGCCGCGGTGTTGGCCTGGCGGCAGCGGCAGTCAGCCTAGTCGGCGCAGGAGCCCGGTCACGCGGCCGGGGCCATCCGCGACAGGCCGTTGATGACGCGGTCCAGGGCGTCGCCGTCGCGCTTGTCCGTGAGGTTGGCGAGCAGCTTGAGCGTGAACTTCATGAGCAGCGGCCGGGGCAGCCCGTGGCGGGTCGCCAGGGACATCACCTGCGGGTTGCCGATCATGTGCACGAAGATCCGGCCCAGCGTGTAGTAGCCGCCGTAGACGGACTTCATCTGGGCCGGGTAGGCCTGCAGCGCCCGCTCGCGGGAGGCGCCGTCCGGGCGGGAGAGCGCCTGCGCCGCGACCTCGGCGGCCAGCAGGCCGGACTCCATGGCGTACGCGATGCCCTCGCCGTTGAAGGGGTTGACGGCACCGCCGGCGTCGCCGACGAGCAGGACGCCACGGCTGTAGTGCGGGGTGCGGTTGAAGCCCATGGGGAGCGCGCCGCCGCGCACCGGGCCGGTGGCGTGCTCCTCGTCGAACTGCCACTCGCCCGGCATGGCGCTCGTCCAGCGGGCGAGCAGCTCCTTGTAGTCGGTCTTCTGCCAGGCGTTGGTGGTGTTGAGGATGCCGAGCCCGACGTTGCTCGTGCCGTCGCCGACGCCGAACACCCAGCCGTAGCCGGGCAGCAGGCTGCCGTCCTCGCCGCGCAGCTCGAGCCAGGACTCGAGCATGTCGTCGTCGTGCCGGGGGCTCTCGAAGTAACGGCGCACGGCCACGCCCATCGGGCGGTCGTCGCGCTTCTGGATGCCCAGGCTCAGGGCGAGCCGGGCGCTGCTGCCGTCGGCCGCGACGACCAGCGGCGCGCGGAAGGTCGTCTCGACCTTGTCCGGGCCGACCTTGGCCGTGACGCCGACGACGCGGTCGGTCTCGTCCAGGACCGGTCCGGTGACGGCGGTGTGCTCCTGCAGGCGCGCGCCAGCCTCCTGCGCCGACCGGGCGAGCAGCTCGTCGAAGTCCAGCCGCGGGCGGACCAGGCCGTAGTCGGGGTAGCTCGCAAGGTCGGGCCACGGCAGCTCGAGGCGCATGCCGCCGCCGATGATCCGCAGGCCGCGGTTGCGGATGAAGCCGTTGTCCTCACTGGTGTCGATGCCGAGGTCGACCAGGCTCTTGACTGCGCGGGGGGTCAGACCGTCGCCGCACACCTTCTCGCGGGGGAAGCCGGTCTTCTCGAGCAGCAGGACGTCGAGGCCGGACTGCGCGAGGCGGTGCGCCGTCGCGCTGCCGCCCGGGCCGGCGCCCACGACGATGACATCAGCATCGGTGGTCATCGTCGTGCTCCTCGAGGTAGCGCTCGTGAAATCCTTCACAAGCCAGTGTAGGTCGGACGTGGGGCACGCGCCTGCGGCGCGGGGCCGGTCAGGCGGGGCGGGTGCCGCGGTGCAGAGCGACGATGCCGCCGGTGAGGTCGCGCCAGCCGACGCTCCCCCAGCCGGTCCGCTGCAGGTGGCCCGCGAGGGCGGCCTGCGCCGGCCAGGCCCGGATCGACTCGGCCAGGTAGACGTACGCCGCCGGGTCGCTGCTCACCCGGCGCGCGACCGGAGGCAGCGCCTTCATGAGGTACTCGACGTAGAGCGTCCGGAACGGCGCCCAGGTCGGGTGGCTGAACTCGCAGACGACCAGCCGGCCGCCGGGGCGGGTCACGCGGAGCAGCTCGGCCAGTGCCCGGTCGGCGTCCTGGGTGTTACGCAGTCCGAAGGAGATCGTCACCGCGTCGAAGGACACGTCGGCGAACGGCAGCGCGAGCGCGTCGCCGGCCACCAGCTCGACGCCCTCGTGCCCGGCCCGCTTGCCGACCGCGAGCATGCCGAGGGAGAAGTCACAGCCGACGACCTCGGCGCCGGTGCGGGCCAGCGCCGCGCTGCTGGTGGCCGTGCCGGCCGCGAGGTCGAGGACCCGCTCGCCCGGCGCGAGGTCGAGGGCGTCCGCGACGGCGGCGCGCCAGCCGCGGTCCTGCCCGAGCGACAGCACGGTGTTGGTGAGGTCGTAGCGGGCCGCCACCTCGTCGAACATGGCGGCGACCTCGGACGGGTCCTTGTCGAGCGTCGCGCGGGTCATGACCACCATCCTCGCGGTCCGCCGGTGCGACTGCCGGTCGTACGGCGGTGAGATGGCTCTCGGGGGGCCGGTACGGCACGGGAGTGGCGGGCCCGGGCGCCGCGGTGCAGGCTGCGGGAGCGGTGCATGACCCGGGCCCGCACCGGGGAGGGCACCTCGCGATGGCGCGGGTCCCCGCGCCTGCACCCGCTTGCACCCTGCCTGGAGGCCTCCTTGACCACGCTCCGCGACGAGGACATCACGACGACCACCAACGAGCTCCCCGGCGGCGACGCCGATCAGGGCGACTCCAACGAGACCCAGGTCGACCCTGCGGGCGTCGACCCGGCCGGCAGTGACCCGGGCTCCGGCGGCGGCGGCGACGCCGACCAGGGCGACTCCAACGAGACCCAGGTCGACCCCGCGGGCGTCGACCCGGCCGGGAGCGCCCCCGCCGGCAGCTAGTCCCGACGCGGGGGGGGGCGCGGGCGGCCGGGGGCGCGCGGCGGCCGGCGCCCGCCCCCCCCCCCCCCCCCCCCCCCGCCGCCACCCCCCCCCCCGCCCGCCGCGCCCGCCCCCCCGCGCGGGCGGGGGGGCGGGCGCCC
>JAJAYV010000003.1 GCA_026786045.1 Frankiaceae bacterium
CTGGCGGCCGGCGGGGCGGTCGTCGTGGGGGCCGCGGCCGTGGCCGGGCCGCTGCGCCGGGTGCCGCCGAGGGCTGCGCCATCCGCCCGGCCGGCACCACCCGGAGGGGCACCACCCCTGTCCTCCGGGGCAGGAGCGGGATAGCGTCAGGGACGGCCCCCGGAGGGGGCGTCGCGATCCGGGAGGAGGTTGCCTCCGAGAACGAGACCGCCCGAGTGCGGACCACCTGCGGAGCGCCCGGCAGCACGTCCGGCCCGCCCCGTCGGCCACCACAGACCCCAGGAGGACCTGCGTGGACATCGTCGTCAAAGGCCGCAACGTCGAAGTGCCCGACCACTACCGGGAGCACGTCGCCGAGAAGCTCGCCCCGTCGGAGCGCCTGGACTCACGCGTCATCCGCATAGACGTCGAACTCGCCCACGAGAAGAACCCCCGCCAGTCCGACCGCTGTCAGCGGGTCGAGATCACCTGCTACAGCAAGGGTCCGGTCATCCGCGCCGAGGCCTGCGCCGCCGACTTCTACGCCGCGCTCGACGCCGCGGTGCTCAAGCTCGAGGCGCGGCTGCGCAAGGCGCACGACCGCCGCCGCGTGCACCACGGCCGGCACACCCCGCCGTCCGTCGCCGAGGCCACCGCTGGACTGCCGGCCGATCTGCCGCCGCTGCGCAGCTCCGTCAACGGCTCCTCGGCAGAGACGAGCGGGGCGGTCGCGGTCATGGACCCGTCCGACGACGCGGTGGACGACACCGACCTGCTCATCGTGCGCGACAAGACCCACAGCGCGGAGCCGATGTCGACCGCCGACGCCCTGCACGAGATGGAGCTGGTCGGCCACGACTTCTACCTGTTCGCGGATGCCGCGACCGGGCTGCCGAGCGTGGTCTACCGCCGGCACGGTTACGACTACGGCGTGCTGAGGCTCGCCACGGGCTAGACGTCAGCGGCGCGCGCCGGGCGTCGTGCGGGTGATGCGGCCCGCACGCCGCCCGTCGCGTGCCAGGATGTCCCCGTTCCGGCCATCCGGGGCGGCGGTGCAGGACCTCGTCCCACCGCGACGACGAGCTGGGAGCTCCCCTTGACCGACACGCCCGACCCGGCCGTCCCAGCCCCGATCGCTCTGGTCGTCGAGCCGATCCGCGTGCTCGTCGTCGACGACCACGCGCTGTTCCGCCGCGGGCTGCAGATGGTCCTCGAGCAGGAGCCCGACATCGAGGTCGTCGGCGAGGCCAGCGACGGCGCGGAGGCGGTCACCACCGCGGCCGAGACGCTGCCCGACATCGTGCTGATGGACGTGCGGATGCCGAAGCGCGGCGGCATCGACGCGTGCACCGCGATCCACGAGACAGTCCCGTCCGCGAAGATCATCATGCTGACGATCTCGGACGAGGAGGCCGACCTCTACGACGCCATCAAGGCGGGCGCGATGGGCTACCTGCTCAAGGAGATCTCCATCGAGGAGGTCGCCTCGGCGATCCGTGCCGTCCACGGCGGCCAGTCGCTCATCAGCCCGTCGATGGCCAGCAAGCTCCTCACCGAGTTCGCCGCGATGATCAAGAAGACCGACGACCGTCAGCAGGTCCCCACCCCGCGGCTCACCGACCGCGAGATGGAGGTTCTCAAGCTCGTCGCCAAGGGCATGAACAACCGCGACATCGCCAAGCAGCTCTTCATCAGCGAGAACACCGTGAAGAACCACATCCGCAACATCCTGGAGAAGCTGCAGCTGCACTCCCGGATGGAGGCCGTGGTCTACGCCGTGCGCGAGAAGCTGCTCGAGATCACCTGACCTACCGCTGGAGCATCCGCCCGACGGCGGTCATCAGCTCCTGCACCTGCTCCGCCGGCTCGGTCGGCCCGCCGCCGGGCCCGAGCAGGCAGTGCCGTGCGTGCCCGTCGAGCAGGCCGAGCGCGACCTTGTCGAGCGCGGCGCGCACCGCGTTGATCTGCGTCAGCACGTCGACGCAGTAGCGGTCCTCCTCGACCATCTTCGACACCCCGCGGACCTGGCCCTCGATGCGGGCCAGTCGCTTCTGCAGCTGGTCCTTGGTCGCGGTGTAGCCACGCGGCACCACCGGCGGCGGGGATCCGGTGGGGTCGGTCCGGGGTAGGACGGGGTCGTCTGCCATAGTGCGGAACATACCCTCTGGGGGTATAGTTGTCACCGTCGTACGGGACATCGCACCCTTCAGGAGGACCTTGTGGACCAGCGCACCTACACCGTCAGCGGCATGACCTGCGGGCACTGCGAGATGAGCGTGCGCGAGGAGGTCTCCGAGGTGGCCGGCGTCTCGGCCGTGGAGGTCAGCCACGAGACCGGTGCGCTCACCGTGAGCGGCGAGGGCTTCTCCGATGATGCGGTCAAGGCCGCGGTCGAAGAGGCGGGCTACGCGGTGAGCTCATGACCTTGCCGACCGAGCTGTCGGCCCCGGCCCGGCTGGGCGCGTTCGGCGCGGCGCTGCTCGTCGTGCTCGCCGCGTCCTTCGGCGTCGGCCGCGTGACCGGCGACGTCGAGCAGGCGCCCCCGCAGATGAGCGACCGCCAGATGAGCGACCACGCGGAGGGCTCCTCATGAGCAGCACCCTCGACCTGCCCGTCCAGGGCATGACCTGCGCGTCCTGCGCCAACCGCATCGAGCGCAAGCTCAACAAGCTCGAGGGCGTCAGCGCCACCGTCAACTACGCGACCGAGCAGGCCTCGGTCAGCTACGGCGAGGGCGTCACCCCCGCGGACTTGGTCCGAGCCGTGGAGGCGGCCGGCTACAAGGCCATCCTGCCCACGCCGGAGGTCGACCCCGCGGCGGCTGGGCCCGAACCGGTCGACCCGACCCTCAGCCTGCGCCGCCGACTGATCGTCGCCTGGGCGCTGACCCTGCCGGTGCTCGCGCTGTCCATGGTGCCGGCGCTGCAGTTCGACAACTGGCAGTGGATCGCGCTGCAGCTGTCGACGCCCGTCGTGCTCTGGGGCGCCTGGCCGTTCCACCGCGTCGCCTGGGCCAACCTCAAGCTGGGCACGGCCTCGATGGACACGCTCGTGTCGATGGGCGCCCTCGTCAGCTGGATCTACAGCGTCGTCGTGCTGCTGACGACCCCCGCCGGCGACACCGGCTTCACGATGCCGTTCGAGCTGATGATCGGCTCGCACGGCGACACCCCGGAGATCTACCTCGAGGTCGGCGCCGCGCTCACCGCCTTCCTGCTCGCCGGCCGCTACCTCGAGGCGCGCGCCAAGCGCAGCAGCGGGGCCGCGCTGAAGGCGCTGCTGGCGCTGGGCGCCAAGGAC
>JAJAYV010000004.1 GCA_026786045.1 Frankiaceae bacterium
GCGAGGTCGGCGCGTGTCATTGCGGTGGAGCGGGTGGACACGTGTGCGTCGTGCTCGACGTCTCCGGTGGCGGGCCCGTCGGTGAGCCGCGGCGGGCGCACGAGCGTCCACTCCAGGTCGCTGTCGCTCACGACCTGCAGCTCGGCGGTCTTGTCGCCCACCATCGCGCCGCCGAACGTGCTCATGGCCTTGGAGATGAGCCTGTCCCGGGTGCGCTTGCGGTCGCCAGGGGCGTCGACGCCGGCGCCGCTCACGCCGATGAAGCGGCGTACCTCGGCGGCGTCCATGGCCGCGACCAGCGCGGGCGCGACGGTGGCGTGCAGGTGCTTCTCGCCCTTGACCGGGCCCAGCGCGGAGACCACCGCGTCGGCGCCCGCGACTGCTCGGCGCAGCGTGTCCCCGTCCCGCACGTCGCCGACCACGGGCGTGGTGCGCTCCGGGGCCCGGGCGGCGTCCCGCACGACGGCCACTACCTCGTGCCCCCTGCGGTCCAGCTCGGCGCAGACGAGCCGTCCGGTGCGTCCGGTGGCTCCGAGCACGGCGATTTTCATGTTGTCTCCCTCGAGGGCTCGAACGCGACACGATCACGTTCTAGGACGGGGCGTACGCCGGTCGGCGCCCGCCCGGTGACGGTGCGGACGTCGTCGGTCAACCCGGCCGCGAGGCCGAGCCGCGCGGTGGTGTAGATCCCGGAGGTGACGGCCACCATGATTGGCGGCATGCCCCAGGCCCGGGCCTGACGTACGTAGTGCAGGAGTCCGGGCGCCCGATAGGTGACCGGCCGCCCCACCACTTCGCTGAGCTGCGCGGCGACCTCGGTGTAGGTCAGCGCCTCGGGCCCGGTGGGGGTCCAGGCCCGGCCGGTGTGCGCGCCCGGGTCCAGCAGCGCTGTCGCTGCTACCGCAGCCACGTCGCGGGCGTCGACGAACGCGGTGCGGCCGTGACCGGCGGGCATCAGCAGTTCGTCGTGCTCGCGGACCTGCGCCCCGTGCACCTGCGCGAGGTTTTTGCCACGACTCGATGCGGGCGTGCGGGACCACCTTGAGCCGGTCGGCGCCCTGGACGGACAGCAGCACGACATGCCGCACCCCGATCGCGCGTGCGGCCTGCATCGCCGGGGCGACGTCGCGACCGACGTTGCCGACCTGCGGGGGACGCAGCAGGAACATGGTTTGCACGCCGGTGAAGGCCGCTGACCACGTGCCCGGGTCGGTGATGTCGAAGCGAACCGCCTCCAGCCCGTCCGCCTGCTCCCCCGGGTCAGGGCGCGGGCTGGCCGTCCGCACCCGGGCGCCTGCGGCGAGCAGGGCGGCGACCAGCGGAGCGCCTACCGTGCCAGTGGCGCCGGTGACGAGGACCGGATGCGAGGAGCTCACGTGTGTACAGTACAACTGTTGTGACGGATGGGCTCGGCGACATCGACGACGCGTTCCTGCGCCTGCGACGACTGTGGAGCGTGTCCCGGCAACGGCTCATCGACGACCAGGACGCAGTGGTCGATATCTCCAGCCTGATCGTCTTGGAGGCCTGCGCCCGGGGGGCCGCGCTCGGCCGTGAGGTCACCATTGGCGACGTCGCGGTGCTCGCGGACGTCGCCCCCTCGACCGCCACCCGTCTGGTCGACCGCGCCGTCGACCGGCGCTGGGTACTCCGTACGGCGTCAGGGTCCGGTGGCCGGCGCACGGCCGTGGTGCTGACCGCGGCCGGCTCGGCCCTACACGACCGCGCCGTCCGGGCGCGGCAGGCCTGGCTGGCCGAGCAGCTGGTCGGGTGGGACAAGGCCGACACCGCCCGGTTCGGACAGCTGCTTGTCCGGTTCGCCGACGGGCTGGACAGCGGCAGATAGCCGAGACCGGACTTGACTGCATTCAGTTCGCAGCAGCCTTGCTGCTGGCGAGCTGATCCACGGTCGACTAGGGCATAACGCTCCACCGTGCCCCCGTACAGGATACCTTACCGGGGACACGGAGGCCCGTCTCCCGGTGCCGGAGGCACTGACATGCCGATGAACGGACGGGGCAAACCGCTCAGGGCTGTCGCGGCGGCGGCCGCGGCTAACGGCACCTACCTTCGCGGCCTCCACTCCTCGAAAATCGCCCTACCTACCGGCCTCGCGAAGAGAAGTGCCGCAAGGGCGAACGCCGCCAGAACGGCTGCGATGACGAGCCAATTGCGCTGGTTGTCGGCGTATTGGCGAGTGGCCGCAGCCGTGACCGCCGTGGCAAGCACGAACGACAACACCACCAGTAGCAGACGATGCAGCGAGATCACGGCGCGAGCCTAACGCCACAGCCTGGCCTCCCGGACTTCCGCCTACCTGAGTAGTAGTTGCACTCGGTAACCCGGCTGCGCTGGTGGCTTCGGCTGCTCAAGGTCCTGACTGGCGGTGGCCGCAGGGCGCAGAAGCCCTGAGGGTGGCGCAAGAGCCGAACTGTCTGCCGCGGCTCGTCGCGCCTATACGTACATTCCTCCAGCGCAGCCGCGTAGGAACTGCACGTCGACGTCCCGCTAGCCGAAGGACTGCCGGACGCGGATGCGCCGGCTGCACGTGCGTAACTGCTTGTGTCACATGGGATCCCTCATCGGCACGTCGCAGAGGGGCACCTAGAGCCCGCCATCAGTGCGGCATCACGTCACGCCGGGATCGCCGTTCAACCCATGCCGCTTGTGTTGATCTCTACTGTGGGGACCTCCGAGCCGTCCAGCAAGATCTGGCTACCCAACACCGCTACCTGCGGCGCGGGCTCGGGCTCGGGCCGGGTCGATGTACTGCGAGAACGATCAGGGATCTGGATCTGTGTCTGGTTCTCGTCAGCGCGGATCGGCGACGCGTCCAAGGAACAGCACGGCGCCGGTCGGCTCGTCCCGGATGACGAACACGAACGGTCGGTCCACGGTGACTGTCGGCCCGTGGCTGCCTGCCATCGCGCCTCCGGAGGCCGCGGCCGCCTCTGTGCCCTCCTCGTCAATCTCGACGACCGCTTCATGTTCGACCGCAGCGAGGAAGAGCCCGCGTCCGGGCGTCATGCCGGAGAAGTCGGCAGAGCCGAACGCCGACGGCATGCCCATGTCTGCGAGCGTGTCCGCCAGCGACAGGTGGGTGCGCGCGGTGAAGCGCGGCAAGCTCAGGTGGATGCCGCCGGGCCGGATGCTCGCCTCAACCTGCTCCAGCAGGGCGACGTCGAGCTTCTGCTCGAAGGACGCGAGGACGTCCGGCACGATCACGGTCATCGACAGCTCCTCGCCGCTGTAGGGCAGTCGTACGGCGGCCCACCCCGCCCCACGGCCGGAGGGCAGCGACTCGTCGTAGTGCATCGTCGGCACGTCCACTTGCGAGCCGTCCGCCAGCAGAAACGGCTGGTCGCTGGTGCGCGACGGCGGGAACGGAAACTTCCAGTCGGCCCGCAGGTGCAGGGCGTTGGCGAGGACAAGCCGGGTATTCGTCTCGATCGACCCCTCAGGGAAGAGCTCCACAATCTTGCGCCGGGTCGCCTCGGCCACCCACGCGTTGACGGCCGCCCGTGCCCCCTCCGGGTCGCCAGAGATGTCGAGCTGCGCCAGCGCGGCGCCGTAGTTCGTCGCCAACGTCTGGACGTAATCGTCGAGCAGCTCCCGGTCCTCGTTCGCCCACACGCGGTTTGCGACGTCGACGTCGACGCCGTCGGTGCTGCTACGGGAGCGCAGCTCGTGGTCGAGGGCGTTGCCAAGCTCGTGCAGCCGGTCGTCGGCTCGCAGCACGGCGTCTATCTCCTCAGCTGTTTGCCCACGCGCGCCGGCGCGGATCATCGCCAGCGCCGTGTGCAGGCTGCCGGGACCCAGGGCCAGGTCGCCCTTCTCGGCGCCGGCCACCGCCCGGTACAGGTCAACAGCGAAGGCCACCTGCGCCGCGGTGAACTCGCGCAGCTCGGCCGGGGAGATGGTCGGCGCCGTCCGCTCGACGCCGGCGCCGACCACCGTCACGCCGGGCGGCTCGGCGACGTCACGCGCGTCACCGCCAGCGCCACCGCAGGCGGCGACGGTCAGTGCTGCAGCCAGCAGAATTGACGGGAGCGTCCTATGCATCTCAACGCCTTCCGGTCGCCGGTGCGGATGGGACGCACACGCGGGCAAGTGGGTTCCACCGTCCAACCAGCCCCTGACCGCCGGGGATGCGAGGCGGCGGCCACCGTACGACTTCTGACGCCGGTTCTCCGGCCAACAGGTAGCCGGTTGTCTCGGCTTGGGTCGATAGGCCGCCGACGGGCGCAGCGAGTCCCACAAGCCGAACGTCATCCGGGGCATCTCCGGCGGCCGTAGAAGTGCCCTCGGCTCGCGGGACGGTTTGGCCGGCACGGACTCCGCGGGTCAGCCGTCGTCGACAGACGGGGGCGCAGGAGGGGCGACCAACCGGTCGGTGAGCGCGGGCGGCGCGACGGCGAGCAGGCCGACTGCCCAGGGCTCCGAGGAGCCAGTGTGCTGCGGCGGCGCACCGGCCCTGCGAGGGTCGTGGGTTGCGGAAGACAACCCGTTTTGCGCGGCTTGTCCGGACATCGATTGAGGGACCCGACGGGCTGTCCCTCGCACCGCGAACTACTGTACGGTGCGCGGTAGTGGCGCCGGTCGGGCGCCGCCGACTGCAGGAGGTGGCGTGGAGACGACTCAGCTGTTGAAGGGCGTGCTCGACCTGGCGGTGCTTGCCGTACTTGACGGGCGTGACGGCTACGGCTACGACGTGCTGCGCAGGCTGCGCGCCGCTGGGCTCGACGAGGTGGGGGACGCCTCGGTCTACGGCACGCTGCGCCGCCTTTACGCGGCCGGGCACCTGACGTCCTACGTCGTGCCGTCGGAGGAGGGCCCGCACCGCAAGTACTACAGCCTCAACGCGGCGGGCCACGATCAGCTGACCCGATCGGCCAAGACGTGGAACGACTTCGCCGCCACCATGGCGGCGCTGCTGGAGCGGCCGGAGGTGGCCGCGTGAGCGCCTCGTCCGAGGTCACCGCATACGCCGCGCAGGTGCGCGCCGCGCTCGCCGACCTGCCGCAGCAGCAGCGGCTCGAGCTGCTTGAGGACCTGGAGGACCACCTCGCCGAGGTCGTGGCCGACGCCGGGCCTCCGCTCGAAGCGCGCCTCGGGTCGCCGGCTGAGTACGCCCGTGACCTGCGGATCGCCGCTCTGGCGCCGGCGACCGCCTCGACCGGCCGGCTGCAGGGCGCGCTCGACGGCGTGCGCGC
>JAJAYV010000005.1 GCA_026786045.1 Frankiaceae bacterium
CACTCGAGCGCGCTCGTGACGACGCGGTTGCGCCGGCCGTGCCAGTCGAAGCAGGAGACGAGGTCGCCGAGCAGATCGGCGACGTTCTGCCGCATCACGGTGGTGCCGGGCGGCGCACCGACGAGCGAGCCGACCAGGTCGCCGACCCGCTCGACGGTCGGAACCCAGGTCTCCCAGGCGACGACGCCCTGTTCGGCCCACAGCCGGGTGAAGTCGGCGAGCCGCTCGGGCGTGTCGCGGTGCATCGCGCCGAGGGTGTGGCTGGCGAGGTAGGTCTTGCGGGCCAGCACGGGGTAGTCGCCGCGTCGGTCGAGCAGGTCGTCGTGCACCGACGTCACGGCTTCAGCACCCCCGTGGGCTCGCCCCAGACCGCCCTGGATGTGGCGGCCACCGCGAGCAGCGGCGCGGTGTCGATCTCGACGAGCGTCTCGGGGATGCCGCGGTCGGGCCAGCGGCAGCCGAGCACCAGCGGGCCGGGCGGCGGCAGCGGGTGGAGCCAGTAGTGGCCGGTCCAGGTCAGCGCCGACGACAGCGCGCGCAGCAGCACGAGCGTGGGCCCGTCGAGGTCGGGCGCCTCGACGCGGGGCGCGTCGCGGGTGCCACTCGCGGCCGAGCGCCCGTCCGACCCGGCGCAGCCGAAGCGGAAGCGCCCCGGGCTGCGGCTGTAGTCGTTCATCGCGTAGCTGAGGTCCTCGCTGCGCTGCTCGTCGGCGAACAGCACGACGACCTCGACGTTCAGCCCATCGGAGTAGGCCGTGACGCCGCGGACGGCCACGACGACCTCCGGGGTGCGCACCATGAGGAACGACGACAGCGCGAGCACGCCGACCTCGTCCTGCGGCGGCGCGGACTGCGGACTGCGGTGGCGCCGGTGGTGCTCCCAGTCGGCGCCGCTGCGGACTGTGCGCGCCGGTTCGTCGTCGAACAGGTTCATGCGGTGGTCCCCCCGGGTCGTCCGATGCGGCTGATCAGCTCCAGCACGTCGCCGGCCAGGCGGCCGGCCGACGTCTCGTCCTCGCACACGGCCACCTCGTGGCCCGCCTCGCTCACGACCGTCGTGAGCACCAGCACGAGCGCGTCGCCCCAGGGCTCGGCGTCGTCCGGACCGGAGGCCAGCAGCGTCGCGTTGCGGCGGGTCCACTCGCGGTAGCGCCGCCGGGCCACCAGCTCGAAGCCGGGCGGTCCCCCGCCGGCCAGGAACAGCCGCGCGAGGTCGCGCTCGGTCCAGCAGCCGTCGAGGTAGGCCCGCGAGCCGGCGACGAACAACGACACCGGGTCGGACTCGCCGCGCCCGGCCGCGGCTCGTACGGCTGCGACGGCGCGGGCCTCCTGGCGCTGCTGGTAGTCCTCGAACAGCGCGAGGTAGAGCTCGGCCTTGCCGCCGAAGTGGTGGTAGAGGCTGCCGACGCTGGCACCCGCGCCCGCGACGACCTCGGCGATGGAGGCCGCGGCGAAGCCCGACGCCGTGAAGACCTCGCGCGCAGAGGCGAGCAGCGAGGTGCGGGTGGTGGCCGCGCGCCCGGCGATGCGCAGCGGCGGGCTGGCCTGCGTGGAGGTCACCGGCGCGCCTGCAGCTCGGACCACGGCACGCGGCGGCGGTCGCTGACCCGGCCGATCTCGCTCCACTCGTTCGCGCCGAGCCGGGCGACGGGGGCCAGCAGGTCGATCGCCGGGCGGCCGTCGCGCAGCACCCGCTCGTCGACGGCGATCCAGAGCACCTCGCCGAAGACCACGGTCGACCCGCCACCGCCGTCACCTCGTCCGAAGGGACGGGTGCCGAGAAGTCGGCACTCGAGGGCGACCGGCGAGCCCTTGACCCGGGGCGGGGCCACCATCCGGCTCGGCTCGCGCTCGATGCCGACGGCGTCGAACTCGCTCACGTCGGCGGGGAAGTCGGTGCCGGTGAGGTTGACCTGCTCGATCAGGTCGAGCGGGCAGGTGCTCACGACGAACTCGCCGGTGGCCTCGGCGTTGCGCAGCGAGTCCTTCGCGCCGACGGAGGTGAACTGCACGACCGGCGGCTGCACCGACGAGATGGTGAAGAACGAGTGCGGGGCGAGGTTGTCCACCCCCTCGGCCGACCGGGTGGACACCCAGGCGATCGGGCGCGGGACGACCACGCTGTTGAGCAGGGGGTAGACGGCGGCGCCGAGCTCGGCAGGGTCGTAGTCGCGGCGCACCGCGCCCACTCTGCCACCGCGATCCCGCGCTGCCCCGGCGAGGCCCCGCTAGGGTCCGCCCATGAGCTCCCCGAACACCCCCGAGGCACCCGACCGCAACCTCGCGATGGAGCTGGTCCGGGTGACCGAGGCGGCCGCGATGGCCGCCGGTCGCTGGGTCGGCCGCGGCGACAAGCTCGGCGGCGACGGTGCGGCCGTCGATGCGATGCGCTCGCTCATCAGCTCGGTGTCCATGCGCGGCGTCGTCGTCATCGGCGAGGGCGAGAAGGACGAGGCGCCGATGCTCTTCAACGGCGAGGCGGTCGGCGGCGGCGAGGGCCCGGAGTGCGACGTCGCCGTCGACCCGATCGACGGCACGACGCTGATGGCCAAGGGCATGCCGAACGCCATCGCCGTCATGGCCGTCGCCGAGCGCGGCACGATGTACGACCCCAGCTCGGTCTTCTACATGGACAAGCTGGTCACCGGCGCCGAAGCCGCCGACGTCGTGGACATCAGCGCGCCGGCCAAGCACAACGTCGAGGCGGTCGCCAAGGCCAAGGGTGGCGCCGTGCAGGACGTCACGGTCTGCATCCTTGACCGCCCCCGGCACGAGGACCTCGTCCGCGAGGTGCGCGAGGCAGGCGCGCGCATCAAGTTCATCTCCGACGGCGACGTCGCCGGCGCGGTCATGGCCTGCTCCGAGGGCACCGGCGTCGACCTGCTGCTCGGCATCGGCGGCACCCCCGAGGGGATCATCACCGCCTGCGCGGTCAAGTGCCTCGGCGGCACCATCCAGGCCAAGCTCTGGCCGCAGAAGAAGAGCGAGTTCACCAACGCCGCCGCGGCCGGGCTCGACCTCGACGCGGTCCTGTCGACCGACGACCTCGTCCGCAGCGACAACGTCTTCTTCGTCGCGACCGGCATCACCGACGGCGAGCTGGTCCGCGGCGTCCGCTACCGCGGCGGCGGTGCGACCACCGAGTCGCTGGTCATGCGCTCCAAGTCCGGCACCATCCGCCGGGTCACCTCGCAGCACCGGCTCACCAAGCTGCGCGCCTACGCCAGCGTCGACTTCGAGCACCACAGCCGCTAGCCGTGCGGATCGCGACCTGGAACGTCAACAGCGTCGGGGCGCGGCTGCCCCGCCTGCTGCCGTGGCTGGAGGAGGTCGCCCCCGACGTCGTCGCGCTGCAGGAGACCAAGTGCGCCGACGCCGCCTTCCCGTACGCCGACCTCAAGGCCGTCGGGTACGACGCGGCGCACTCCGGTGACGGGCGCTGGAACGGCGTCGCGATCCTGTCGCGGGCCGGACTGGACGACGTGTCGAACGTGCTGGACGGCCACCCCGAGCCGCGGCTGGTCTCCGCGCAGTGCGGCCCGCTGCACGTCACGTCCGTCTACGTCCCGAACGGCCGGACGCTCGACGACCCGCACTACGCGTACAAGCTGGCGTGGTTCCGGGCCCTGCGGGAACGGCTCGAGGGCTTCTCGCCGGAGCAGCCGCTGGTCGTCATGGGCGACCTCAACGTCGCGCTCCACGACCGCGACGTCTGGGACATCAGCCGGTTCGACGGCTCGACGCACGTGACGCCGGCCGAGCGCGCGGCGGTGCAGGGGCTGCTCGACTGGGGGCTGGTGGACGTCGAGGCGCGGCCCGGCAAGGGCGATGTCCCGTTCACGTACTGGGACTACCGCGCCGGGATGATGCACAAGAACCTCGGGATGCGGATCGACTACCTGCTGGCGACGCCCGCGGCGCCGGTGCGCGACGCCTGGGTCGACCGCGAGGCCCGCAAGGGCAAGGGCGCCTCCGACCACGCCCCCCTCGTCGCCGACCTCGACCTGTAGCGCGCCCAGTCCCGCCCGCCCCGGTCCGTTCGGTACGTCCGCTCAGCCGCTGCGGGGCAGGGCGGCCCGGGCCCGGTCGGGGGCGACGCCGACCGCCTCGAGCAGGTCGACGACGGCGGCGCGCAGCTGCCCGACCACGACCGAGCTCGACAGCCCGCCGCGCAGCGCCGCCGGGTCGAGCACACCGGCGAGCTCGGTCAGCGCGCGCAGCGCCCTGTCCTGCTCCCCGGCGACGTCCTCGGCCATCAGGTCGACCGCCTCGGCCAGCTCCTCGAGCAGGCCGGGCAGCGAGGGCGGCAGCGGGTCGCCCTCCCCCAGCGCGAAGAGCACCCGCCGCACCAGGACCCGCACGTTGCTCGTCGCCCGGTCGACGCCGGCGGCGGTGCGTGACTGCCCCTCCCAGACGTGCCCGGTGTCGCGGCGCAGCGGCGAGAGCCGGGTGATGTCCCGCCCGGTCAGCAGCGCCTCGCCCCACGCGGCCAGCGCCGGCGAGGTCGCCCGGGCACGTGTCAGGGCGAAGGCTGCGCTCGCGGTGTCCTGCTCGCGCAGTGCGGCGGCAGTGTCGCGAAGCACCGCCGCCAGCTCGCGGACCGCCACCCGCGCCGCCCGGTGAGCGGGACCCCACGGCGAGGCCGGGAGCAGGGCGGCGCCCGCGCGCGCCGTCGCCCCCCCGCCCCTCGCGGCCTGCCCGCGCGCGATGTCGCCGCCCGCCCCCCCGGGCCGCGCGCCGCCGCAGACGGCCTGCAC
>JAJAYV010000006.1 GCA_026786045.1 Frankiaceae bacterium
AACTGGGCGGAGAACCAGTCGATGTCACCGGTCGCGGTCGAGCACCCGTCGTCGGTGGAGGAGGTGGTGCAGGTGGTCAAGGCCGCCGCCGCGGCGGGCCGCCGGGTGAAGGCAATCGGCTCCGGCCACTCCTTCACCTCGATCGGCCTGACCGACGGCGTGCTCGTGCAGCTGGACCGGCTGGACCGGCTGATGTCCGTCGACCGCGGGACCGGCCGGGTCGTCGTGCAGGGCGGCATGGTGCTGCGCCGCCTCAACGCGCTGCTCGCCGAGCACGGCCTGGGGCTGACGAACATGGGCGACGTCGACGCGCAGACCGTCGCCGGCGCGCTGGCGACCGGGACGCACGGCACCGGGCGGGAGAGCGCAGCACTGGCCACGCAGGTCGTGCGGGTGGCCCCCGCCGACGACGTCGCACTGTCCACCGCCTCCGGCCGGGACACCGCCTACGTCGCGGCGCACGTCTTCCGCGGCACCGATCACCGCGCGTACTTCGGGGCGGTCGACGCGCTGATGGGCGAGTTGGCGGCCGGCCGCACTGGGGCAAGCTGCACGGCCTCGGCGCCGGGGAGCTGCGCGAGCGCTACCCGCGCTTCGAGGCGTTCGTCGCCGTGCGCGACCGGCTCGACCCCGAGCGGCGCTTCGCGAACACCTACCTGGACCGGGTGCTCGGCGCCTGAGGTCGTCTCACCAGCCGCGCAGGTCGACCGGCCAGGTCTCGACCACGTCGTCGCCGTCGATGAGGTGCATCCGCTCGTGCAGCGCCACCGTCGGGTCGACGTGCGCCGGCAGCGCCCGCACCAGGTCGCCCACCGCGAAGGACTCGCCGTCCAGCGGTGAGAACGTCGTATGCTCGTCGGAGCAGAACCACACGAGACCGCCTGGCACGGTGGGGTTCCCGTGGTCCATGCCGAGCGACTTCAGGCCGAGGTCGGCGACGGCCCAGCCCTTGGGGCTGGTCGAGACGACCCGCGCCAGCACGGTGAGCGCTTGCTCGAAGGGCAGCCCGGCGGCGGTGTAGGCGGTGTCCATGAGCGCGTAGCTGCCGGCCTGGACCTCGGTCGCCCAGGTGTTCTCGCGGTAGGTGCCGGTGCCTCCGGCGGAGACGAGCTCGCCGCCGACGTCGGCGTGCGCGGCCATGAGCAGCTCCATCGCGGTGCGGGTCTGGGCGAGCCGGTCCTCGGGGTCCTCGACGAGCATCACGCGGCCCTCATAGCCCATGACACCGCGCACCTCGAGCCCCTTGGACCGGGCCAGGTCGGCCATGCGCCCGGCATCGGCGGGGTCGCAGCCGCAGCGCGGGAGGCCGACCTCGACGTCGACGACGACCTCGCGCACCCCGCCCGCGGCCGCGGCCTCGACCGTCTGCTCGCTGTCGACGGCGAGCGTGACGCACGCACCGGCCTCGGCCACGGCTCCGAGCCGGCGCGCGTCGAGCACCTCGTTGGCCAGCAGCAGGTCCGTGCCCAGCCCGGCAGCGGCCATCCCCTCGACCTCGCGGACCGTCGCGCAGGTGAAGCCGGTGTGGCCGCGGGCCGCCTGCAGCCAGGCCAGCGCCGTGGTCTTGTGCGCCTTGACGTGCGGGCGGAGCCGGCGGCCGGGCAGCGCCGCGGACATCGCGTCGAGGTTGGCCGCAAGGGCGCCTGGTCGACGAGCAGCGCCGGCGTCTGCAGGTCGCCGACCTTCACGCGGATGTCCTCATGGGGCGAGCACTCTCCCGGGGGCGCCCGCCCCGGTCAACGCGACACTCGGGCCCGCCGCCGTCGGCGTGTCGCGAATGACAAAGGTGTAGTACCGGGAGTAACTTCCTTTCACTACTGTCCCGCTTGTCACACCAGTCACATCTGCGTACGGTCGGTCAACGAATCGCCGTGCTGCCGACCTGTCTGGGGCCCCGAATGACCCGTCCTGTCTCTCCTGCGCCGCGCCGCGGCCGCCGCCGTGCGACCGGGAGCCTGGGCCTGCTGCTCGCGCTCGCCGTCGTCGTGTCGGCGCACGCCCCCGGGGCCATCACGGTCCGCCCGGGCGACACCCTCTGGGAGCTGGCCAAGGAGCACGGCACAACCGTCAGCGCACTCAAGGCTCTCAACGGCCTGAGCGGCGACACCGTCCGCGATGGCCAGGTGCTTCAGCTCGGCGGCAGCAGCGCCGGCGGCGGCACCACCACCGGCGCCCCGGCCGCGGGGACCCACGTCGTGCGCGCCGGCGACACGCTCAGCCATCTCGCGGCCCGCTACGGCACCACCTCGGCCGCGATCCGCTCGGCCAACAGCATGAGCAGCAGCACCGTCATCATCGGCCGCCGCCTCACCATCCCCGGCGCGGGCGCCGCGCAGGCCGCCCCGGCCGGCTCCACCGCCCGCCCGGCCGCCGGCCTGAGCACCTCTGTCGCGCAGAACCGCGCGACCCTGGCCGCCCGCAGCCACCCCTCGAAGGCGACGGTCCGGTCGATGGTCGGCGCCACCGCCCGGACGTACGGCGTCTCGCCCTCGCTCGCGGTCGCCATCGCCTACCAGGAGAGCGGCTTCCAGCAGCGCGTCGTCTCGGGCGTCAACGCGATCGGCGTCATGCAGGTGCTGCCGAACACGGGACGCAACCTCGGCCGGCAGTACGGCCTGTCGCTGGATCTGCTCGACACCCAGGACAACATCACCGCCGGCGTCCTGCTGCTGCGCCAGCTGCAGCGCTCGGTCGGGTCGAACGACATGGTCCTTGCGGGCTACTACCAGGGCGTGGGCTCCATCGCCCAGAAGGGCCTGCTGCCGCAGACGCACCAGTACATCAAGAACATCAACTACCTGCGCAGCACCCGCTTCCCCAACGGCTGACCCGCGCGCCTGAGGGCGTCTCGCGAAGGTCGCCCTAGACTCGGTCACCGTGGACGCGACCGTCGGCACGCCTGCGGCGACCGACGAGGACCCCCTCGTCGGACGCCTGCTAGACGGGCGGTACCGCCTGGACGCGGCGATCGCCCGCGGCGGCATGGCCACCGTCTACCGCGCGACCGACCTGCGGCTCGACCGCACCGTCGCGGTCAAGGTGATGCGCCCGGCCCTGGCCGAGGACCCCGACTTCGTCGACCGCTTCGCCCGCGAGGCGCGCGCCGCCGCCCGACTCTCGAGCCCCGAGGTCGTGGCGGTCCACGACCAAGGCACCGACGCCGCGACCGGCACGGCGTACCTCGTCATGGAGCACGTCGCGGGCATCACCCTGCGCGACGTCGTCCGTGACGCCGCGCCGCTGACCCCCGCCCGCGCGCTCGACCTGCTCGAGCCGGTGCTGCGCGCGCTGGCCGCGGCCCACGGCGCCGGCCTGGTTCACCGCGACGTCAAGCCTGAGAACGTCCTGCTCGGCGACGACGGCCAGGTCAAGGTCGCCGACTTCGGCCTGGCCCGCGCGATCGAGAGCAGCAACCTGACCGCCACGACCGGACTGCTCATCGGCACGGTGGCCTACCTGGCCCCCGAGCAGGTCGAGCACGGCCGTGCCGACACGCGCACCGACGTCTACGCGGCCGGCATCCTGTTGTTCGAGCTGCTGACGGGCGTGCCGCCGTACTTCTCCGACAGTCCCCTGTCGGTGGCCTACCGGCACGTGAACGAGGACGTCCCGCCGCCGTCGCCCCTCGTCGAGGGCATCCCGGTCGTGCTCGACGACCTTGTCCTCGCGGCAACCCGCCGCGACCCCGCGGCCCGCCCCGTCGACGCGGGCGCCTTCCTCGCCGAGCTGCGCGCCGTCCGCAGCGGCCTCGGCCCCGCGACCGGTCCGGTCGTGCGACGGGTCGACCACCCGACGCTGGTCGTCTCCCGCGAGGAGCTCGCGGCCCACACGGCCTCCACCCCGGCCTCCACCCCGGCCGACGCGCCGGCCGCCGCGAAGCCCAAGCGCGCAGGCCGCGTCTCCCCGCTCGTGCTCTGGTCGCTCGTCGCCGCGCTGCTCATGACGGTCGGCGTGGCGGGCGGCTGGTACCTCACCTCGGGCCGCTTCACCACCGCGCCGACCGCCACCGGCCTGGCCGAGGCCGCTGCCGTCGAGCAGCTCCTCGCCGCCGGGTTCGAGGTCACCGTCGACCCCGACCCGCAGTTCAGCGAGACCGTCGCCGCAGGGCTGGTGCTGTCGCAGGACCCCGGCCCCGGCGAACGCGTCCGCCGGGGCGGCGAGATCACTCTCGTGCTGTCCCAGGGCCCGGACCGCCGCGCGGTGCCCGAGGTCGCCGGCCAGCAGCAGCAGGAGGCGGTCGACGCGCTCGAGGGCGTGGGGCTGGAGGCCGGCGAGATCACGCAGGCCTTCAGCGACCAGCCGGTCGGCACGGTCCTCAGCAGCGACCCGGCCGCCGGCGAACAGCTGCGCGAGGGCACCCCCGTCGCGCTGGTCGTCAGCAAGGGCGTGGAGCTGCTCGACGTGCCCGATGTCGTCGGCGCGCCGCAGGCCGACGCCGAGGCGGCGCTCGACGCGGCGGGCTTCACGGCCGAGGTCACCGAGGTCTTCAGCGAGAGCGTCGCCCGCGGGACCGTCGTCGCCCAGGACCCGGCCGACGGCCAGGCCCCGCGCGGGTCCGCCGTCGCCCTGCAGGTCAGCAAGGGCCCGGAGCTCATCACCGTCCCGGACGTCACCGGCCAGCGCCGCGCACAGGCCGAGGCTGCGCTCACCGCGCTCGGGCTCAAGACCCGCGTCTTCGCCATCCCGGGACCGGGCACGGTGCGCTCGACCGATCCCGGAGCCGGGGCGACGGTCCGCAAGGGCGCGACCATCACGGTCTACGTCTTCTAGTTTCGGGGCCCACCCCGGCTCTGGCAGTCTGTCCGGGTGCCTCCCCGCAAGCCCTCCGCCGTCGGGGCCCACGTCCCCGTCTCGGGGGGTCTGGTGAAGGCCCTGGCGTACGCCCGCGAGATCGGCGCGGGAGCGGTGCAGGTCTTCGTCTCCAACCCGCGCGGGTGGGCGCCGAGCCCGGGCGACCCGGCGCAGGACGAGCGCTTCCGCGACGACTGCGCGCGCAGCGGAATCCCGGTCTACGTCCACGCCCCGTACCTGGTGAACTTCGGCTCCCCCACCGAGGCGACGCTGGTCAAGAGCGTCGGCGCCGTCGACCACGCGATGCGCCGCGCGACGGCGATCGGGGCCAAGGGCGTGGTGGTGCACGCAGGGAGCGCGGTCGCCGGCGCCCACCGCGACGAGGCGCTGGCCCAGCTGCGCAGCCACCTGCTGCCGCTGCTCGACGCCGCCGAGCCCGACGGACCGCGGCTGCTCGTGGAGCCGACGGCCGGGGGCGGGCAGGCCCTGTGTGCGACGGTGCAGGAGCTCCAGCCGTGGTTCGCCCAGCTCGACGCGCACGAGCTGCTCGGGGTCTGCCTCGACACCTGCCACGCCTGGGCGGCCGGCCACGACGTCGCCGGACCGGGCGGCATGAAGAAGACGCTCGACGCGCTGGTCAAGGCCGTCGGACGCGGCCGACTCGGGCTCGTGCACGCCAACGACAGCAAGGACCCGCTCGGCTCGACGCGCGACCGGCACGAGGCGATCGGCGCCGGCCACATCGGCAAGGACGCCTTCGCCGAGCTCTTCCGCCACCCGGCGACGCGAGGGGTACCGGTCGTGGTCGAGACGCCCGGCGACGCGAGCACCCACCGCCGCGACGTCGAGCTCCTCTGCGCCCTGCGCGACGGGTAGCGGTCGGGCGGGCCGCCTGGCCGCCCGGCACGAGCTCGTACTGATCGTCGTGCCGCTCCTGGGCCTCGCGAGGATCCTCACGCGACGTCACGATCAGTACGAGCCGAGCGGGCGGCTCGGCGGTCGGGCCGGCCACCGGCTGATGAGGCGATCCCGCCCGTCGGACCCGGCCGTTGATCGCCACATCCGCGGGCTCCGAGCCGACCGACCCCGGCCGTCAGAGCACCCGGCCCTCGCCCGGGGGCGCTTTGTAGCTGTAGCCCTGCTCCTTACACCGGTCGGCGCGGTTGTGGTAGCCGCGCTCCTCCCAGAAGCCGCGCCGGTCCTCGGTGAGGTACTCCACGCCGCGCACCCACTTCGGGCCCTTCCACGCGT
>JAJAYV010000007.1 GCA_026786045.1 Frankiaceae bacterium
CCGCCGCCGCCGGCGGGGCCCGCCCGGGGGCGCGCCCCCCCCCCCCCCCCCCCGGCCGGGACGCCCGTACCCTCGCGGCGTGACGGCCTCCCCGCACCTCCCGCCGACCGCCTCGCCGGCCGTCGCGGTGCTCGGGACCGCCGTGCTGGGCCGGCTCGGCGCGCTCACCGACGAGCTGGTCGAGGCGATCCTCGACGAGGACCCGTCCTACTCCGGGCCGGGCCGCACCTCCCGCGACGACCTGCACCTGTCCTGCCACGACAACCTGCAGCGCATCCTGCAGGCGCTTACCGGCGACACCGACCCGTCGGTCGACCCGTTCGACGCCCCACGCGCGACCGGGCACCGCCGTGCCGAGCAAGGCATGCCGCTGGAGTCGGTGCTGCACGCCTACCGCGTCGGCTTCCGGATCATCTGGGAGGCGCTCGTCGCGGAGGCGCGCGCCGGCGGCGAGGGCGTCGAGGGGCTCGTCGACGCGGCCACCGAGGTGTGGGAGCTCGTCGACGTCTTCTCCTCCTCCGTCGCCGACAGCTACCGCGAGACCGAGGCCGACTTCGCGCGTCGCGACGACCGGCGCCGCGACGCGCTCGTCGACGCGCTGCTCGAGGGGCGCGGCGCCGAGCGCGCCCTGGCCGCCGACGCCGCAGCAACGCTCGACCTGCCCGAGCACGGGCGCTTCGTCGTGGTCGTGCTCGCCGGCGAGGACGTCCACCGCCGGGCGGGCGACGGGCTGCGCGCCCGCGGGATGCGCTCGGCCTGGCGCACCCGCACCGACCGCGAGATCGGGCTCGTCGCGCTCGGCGGCCTCGAGACCCCCCACGTGACAGGCGCTCTCGAGCAGGTTGGCGGGCTGCGCGCCGGGGTCTCGCCGGTGGTGGAGGGGCTCGCGGAGGTCGACGTCGCGCACCGGCTCGCGGAGACGGCGTTGCGCGCGCTGCCGCCGGACACGCCGGCCGTCGCCGAGCTCGACACCCGCCTCGCGGGCGCGCTGCTCGTGACAGCCCCGGACCTCGCCGCCCGGCTCGTGCAGCGCGCCCTGGGCGGGGTGCTCGACCTGGAGCGGGACGAGAGCAAGGTGCTGCTCGACACGCTGCGGACCTGGCTGGACACCGGCGGCTCGGCGGGGCAGACCGCCTCGCGGCTCTACTGTCACCGCAACACCGTGCTCAACCGGCTGCGGCGTCTGGAGGGGCTGACCGACCGCTCGCTCGAGCGCGTCGACCACCTCGTCGAGTGGTCTCTGGCCCTGCTCGCGCTCGACGTCCTGCCGCCCGACGCGGCACGCCCGGCGACCGCAGGACGTTAGACCTCGCAACCCCTCGTACGACGGACGGAGCCGCACCGTGACGCCCCTCACCCGGCGCAGCAGGACCGTCGCGGCGCTAGCGCTGGTGGCCGCCCTGACCGCCTGCGGCGGGGACGACGCCGCTCGCCCGGCGGCGGCCCCCGGGACCTCGGCCCCAGCGCCCTCGGCCTCGGCCTCGGCTGCACCGTCGCCCGCGGCCCCCGCAGACCGGATCGACCCGGGTGCGCCCGAGGTGCTGGCGACCGGCCTCGAGGCGCCGTGGGGCATCGACTTCCTGCCCGGCGGGGACGCGCTGGTCACCGAGCGGGACACCGCCCGGGTGCTGCGCGTCCCGGCCGCCGGCGGCGAGCCGGTCGAGGTGACGACGCTCGAGCAGGCCGAGCCCGACGGCGAGGGCGGCCTGCTGGGCCTGGCCGTCAGCCCGGACTTCACGACCGACGACCTGGTCTACGCCTACGTCACCGCCAACGACGACAACCGGGTCGTGCGCTTCCCGCTGTCCGCGCCCGAGCAGGTCGAGCCGGTGCTCACCGGCATCCCCAAGGGGCAGATCCACAACGGCGGCCGGATCGCCTTCGGCCCCGACGGGCTGCTCTACGTCGGCACCGGCGACACCGGCGACACCGCGCTGTCGCAGGACGACCGGTCGCTGGGCGGCAAGGTGCTGCGCATGACGCCCGACGGGGCACCGGTCGAGGCGGCCGGCTCGCTGGTGCTGTCCAAGGGCCACCGCAACGTGCAGGGCCTGGCCTTCGACGACGACGGCCGGGTCTACTCGGTGGAGTTCGGCCAGAACCGCTTCGACGAGGTCAACCAGGTCAGCGAGGGCAGCAACGGCGGTTGGCCCGAGGTGGAGGGGGCCGGAGACGGCGGCGGTCGCTACCTCGCCCCCATCACGACCTGGGAGACCTCCGAGGCCTCGCCGAGCGGGGCCGCGATCGTCGACGGGACGCTTTACGTCGCGGCGCTGCGCGGTCAGCGGCTGTGGGCGGTGCCGCTCGACGGGCAGGGCGGCGCCGGCGAGCCGACCGCCCTGCTGCAGGGCGACTTCGGCCGGCTGCGGGCGGCGGCGCAGGCCCCCGACGGCTCGCTGTGGGTGCTCACCAGCAACCGCGACGGCCGGGGCGACCCGACCCGCGACGACGACCGGGTGCTGCGCCTCCCGGCGCGCTGACAGCGCTCCGCCCCGGCATCGGCCACCATGGTGGCGTGACCCGTCTGGAGCCGCTCGTCCCGAGCCACCTGGTGAGCGGGCGCAGCGCGCAGCTCCGGGCCGAGGCGACCGCCCAGGAGGCCCGCCGCGAGCCGGCGCACAACCCGGTCACCTGGTTCTTCCGGTTGGTCCGCGAGGTCATCAACAAGGCCGACCGCGACCGCCTGCTCGGCCTGGCCGCCGAGAGCGCGTTCTTCGCGGTGCTGACGCTGTTCCCGGCGCTGCTCGTCGTCGCCGCCGTCCTCGGCCAGCTCGGCAACGTCATCGGGGAGACCAACGCGCTGCGGGTCGAGCAGGCGGTCGTCGATTTCCTCGACCGGCTGCTCACCGACACCGCGAGCGGCGCCATCGCGACCGTGGAGCGCCTCTTCCGCACCGGTACCAACACGCTGACCATCGCCACCCTGCTGGCGCTGGCCTCGCTGTCCACGGCGTTCTCGACCCTGGTCAACACCGTCAACATCGCCTACGACGTGCCGGAGACGCGTGGCTGGTGGCGGCGCCGCTGGCTGGGCCTGTGGCTCGGCGTCGGCAGCGTCATCACCGGTGCGCTGGCCGTGACGCTGCTCGTCGTCGGCCCCATCTTCGGCCGGGCGCAGGGCGCGGTCGCCCGGATCGGCCTCGGCCCGGAGTACGAGTTCCTGTGGTCCTACCTGCGCTGGCCGATCGCCTTCGGCTCGTTGGTGCTGTGGGCGACCACGATGGACCACCTCATGCCGAACCGCCGCACCCGCTGGCGCTACGACCTGCCCGGCGGTCTGCTCACGGCGCTGCTGTGGCTGGCCGCGTCGTACGGCCTCAACGCCTACCTCGAGCTGGCCGTGTCGAGCTCGTCGATCTTCGGCGCCCTCGGTGGCGGACTCATCCTGATGTTCTGGTTCTACCTGCTGTCGGTGTCGTTGCTGGCGGGCGCCGAGCTCAATGCGATCCTGCTCGCCCGGCGCCGGCACCGCGCCGCGCTGGCCCGGGGCAGGGAGGTCGAGCTTGAGCCGGCCCCCGGCTCGCACAGCCTGCCGACCTCTGCCCGCGTCGACCCCGCCACCGCGACGTGCGAGCCGGAAGAGCCTGCGCCGCAGGCGGACAACGCAGACCGGCAGCCGGCGCTGCCGCGGCTCAACGCCGGCTGAGCCTGCGCGGCCCGGCTACTCCTCGACGCCGAGGCGCTCGAGCAGCAGCCGGCGCACGACGGCCGCGTCGGCCTGGCCGCGGGTCGCCTTCATGACGGCGCCGACCAACGCACCGACGGCCTGGACCTTGCCGCCGCGGACCTTGTCGGCGGTGTCGGGTTGGGCGGCCAGGGCGGCGTCGACGGCCTGGCCCCGCGCCCCCCCCGCGGGGCCGCCCGGCCCGCCGCGGGGCCCCATGGCGTAGTCGGGCGCGCCCCCCCCCCCGC
>JAJAYV010000008.1 GCA_026786045.1 Frankiaceae bacterium
CCGTCGGCCAGCAGCCGCGCGCACAGGTGGGCACCGACGAAGCCGCCGGCGCCGGTCACCAGCGCAGTGCTCACGCGGTCAGGGCGACCCGGGCCGGGGCGAGGGCGGCGGCGAGGGCGGCCGCGTCTTCGGCGACCTTCCCGGGGGTGCGCCGGCGCGCGGTCGCGCACCCTTCGAGGATGCGCGGCACCTCCACCCGGAGGTCGCGTCCCGCGACGTCGGCGGTGAACGACCGGCGCAGGAAGGTGAAGCAGGCTCCGACGCGCGCGAGCTCGCCGGCGCGCAGGGCGCTCGGGACCGGCCAGCCGTGGTCGGGCAGCGTCAGCCCAGCCACCCCGAACGGCACCGGACCGCACGCCGCGCGGACCCGGTCGACGGTGCCGTCGACGAGCGGCGCGAACAGCGCGTCGCTGCCGCGGTCGATGCGCAGGTCGTTGAGCCCGAGGTAGACGCGCGACAGCGGACGGTCGGCGAGCTCGTCGACCCGCTCCACCGCGTCCTGCGTCTCGACCAGGATGCCGAGCCCGCAGCGGCCGGCCACGGCGTCGAGCGCGAGGTCGACCTGCTCGGGCGTACGGACCATCGGCAGCAGCACCTCGTCGGCGCCCAGCGCGATCGCGAGCTCGACCTCGGCGCGGGTCAAGGGGCCGGCGGCGTTGACCCGGCAGAGCACCCGACCCGGGGTCGCGGCCCGGACCCGGGCGAGGTCGGCGGGGGTGTCGGCGTTGATCTGGGTGCCCTCGCCGGCCTGGCGGTGGCGCTTGCCGCGCCGTTCCCAGTCGACGATCACGCCGGCGGCTCCGGCGGCTGCGCAGGCGGCGGCGAAGTCCGGGTCGACGGTGAAGACGAGGAGTTCCACGACCAAAACCTTAGGGCAACCTCACCTCAGTGCAAACTGTGTCCGGTTGACCCCGCAGTGTCACTGGTGCGACCTTCTGTCGTAGATCGATGCAGTGCCGGGGCACGTCCCGGCCCGGGGGAGGAACAGTGGACGAGACCAGCGACCGAGGCGGGGCTGCACCCAGCCGCTTGCTGACGCCGGGCGAGGTGGCGGCGCTGTTCCGCGTCGACCCCAAGACGGTGACCCGCTGGGCGGCCGCCGGCCGCATCAGCAGCATCCGGACACCGGGCGGTCACCGCCGCTTCCGCGAGTCCGAGGTGCGGGCGCTGCTCGAGGGCAGCTCGTCGGTGGTGGAGATCCCGGCGCAGCCCGTCGCGGGCCGCACCTCCGTCCCCCGGTAGGGGCCGTCGCTCGCCCTGGGTGACCGCCCGGGGATCGTCCGGAGCGTCTCGGGCGTTGTGCTTGTGTGCTCATCGTGTACGGACTGCTGGCCGCCCTCGCCCTGCTGGTGTACTGCGTGCTCGACGTCGTGACCACGCCGCGCGAGCGGGTCCGGGCGCTGCCCAAGCCGCTGTGGCTGCTGGTGGTCCTGCTGCCGGTGGTCGGGCCGCTGGCCTGGTTCTTCACCGGGCGACCGCCGCGGGGCACCGACCGGCAGGGGCTGCGGCCCGGACCGCGGGTCGAGCGCGGCGCGCCCGACGACGACGAGGACTTCCTGCGCGAGCTGCGCCGTCGCGCCGACGAGCAGCGCCGTCGGGCCCGCGACCCCCGCGACGACTAGACCACCGGCGGACGACGGCGCCGGACGACGAGCAGGACACCTGCCACGACGAGCGCCACCCCGGCGAGCAGCACTTCGCGCCACCACCAGGTCCAGCCAGCCTCGCTCGTGCCGACCAGACCGCCGCCGCGCGCCGGTCCGTCGAGCGCGTCCGCGGCCCACACCAGGCAGCGGGCGCCGATCTGCGGCGCGGCCACCGTCACGGTGACCGGCGCGCCGTCGACGACGTCCTGCACGACAACGGCGCTGTCCGGCGGCTGCACCGGGACGACGAGCGCACCGGCCGACCAGGTGGTGCTGCACGGCTGGTTGGCGTCCACCGGCACGAAGGCCGAGCGCGGGCTCCCGTCGCCCAGCGCGTACCGGGTCACCCCCAGCGGCGCGGCGCTGAAGGCCGTCGTCGTCGTGACGGCGACCTCGCCGCCCCCCTTCGAGACCGACCCGGCCCACTGGCTGGCAAAGACGCCGCTCGTCCCACCCAGCTCGACGTCGGCGACCGTGGCGCCCGTTGCGTCGGTCGTCCGTGCCCGCAGCGGGACGGCCGAGCCGAGACTGCCGTCGCCCCCACCGTGCAGCCAGACGAGCCGGTCCTGCCCGGCCCAGCCGGCCGGCTTACCGAGGCCCTCGGGCAGCCCCCGCCAGCTACCGATGGCGACGTCGAGCAGCATCGTGCGGCCCAGCGCGGACGGCAGCCACAGCATCCGGCCGTCCGGCGAGAAGTGCGCCGGGGACTGCGAGCCGAGCAGCCCCGCGCGGTCCCCTCGGCCGCCCGGGTCCACGATCCCCTCGAAGGACGTCCGCTCCCCCGTGACGAGGTTGTGCACGACGTACGGCCCAGCCGGGGTCGCCAGCCGCCCGAGCAGCCGGCCGTCGTCGGACAGCGCCGGCCACAGGTCGGTCCGGTGCGACACCTCGGGCAGCCGCCACCGGTGGCCGTCGGCGCGCACGGCGTACCAGCCGTCGGGCTCGTCCGAGGTCCGCTGCTCCTGGACGGCCTGCAGCAGCGCGGCGACCGGGCCGGGGCGGTCGGGAAGGTCCCGCACCCACCACTGCCGGCCGATCCGCTCCGGGTGGCCAACGACGGCGGTCGCGACGCCGCCGGCGAAAGGGGCGACGGGCGAGACGACCGCCCCTGGCAGCACCACGACGAGCAGCCCGGCCACGGCCGCAGCGACCGCGAGCACGCGCACCCGGGCAGTGCGGCGCCGCCGCCGGCCCTCCCGCCAGGCCGCAGCGGCGAGGGCAGGGTCCGGTGCCGGCTGCGAGCGGACCAGGTCGTCGAGCAGGTCGGTCAGGCTCATGGCACCTCCGTCGGGACGGGCGGCCCGAACGCCTCGGTCAGCTCCGGGGCCAGCACGCGCAGACGACCGAGGGCGTGCCGGGTCTGCGACTTCACGGTGCTCACCGAGCAGTCGAGCAGCTCGGCGGTCTGCACCTCGGTGGCGTCCTCGTAGAAGCGCAGGACGAGCACGGCGCGCTGCCGCGGGGTCAGGCGGGCCAGGGCCGCCTGCAGCACGACCCGCCGGTCGACGGCCTCACTGCCGTCGAGCGCCGTTGCGTCGGCCACGCCGCCGAAGACCTCCCGCACCCGCCGACGCCGCCAGCCGTCCACCGCGCAGGTGTAGAGCACCCGGCGGACGTACGGCTCCGGATCCCCGCCCGCGACGACCTTCTCCCAGCGGGCGGCGGTGCGGGCCAGGGCTTCCTGCAGCAGGTCCTCGGCCAGCTGGCGGTCGCCGGTCAGCAGCAGCGCGGTGCGCCCGAGGGCCGCGGAGCGAGCGCGGACGAACGCCGTGAAGCCGGCCTGCGTCGCGTCCACCACATCTGACTACACGTCAGGAGCACGTCGCGCGGGTGGAACCTCAAGCACTGGGCCTCAGGCGTAGGAGTGGAAGCCCACCACGAAGATGTTCACGACGTAGTAGTTGATGACCAACGCGGCGGCGGCGACGACGCCGATCCAGGCCGCCTTGGTGCCCTTCCACCCGGCGGTCGCCCGCGCGTGCAGGTAGCCGGCGTACAGCACCCAGGTGATGAACGACCAGGTCTCCTTGGGGTCCCAGCCCCAGTACCGGCCCCAGGCCGCCTCGGCCCAGATCGCCCCGGCGATGATCGCGAAGGTCCAGATCGGGAAGGCGAAGGCGATGACGGCGTACGATACCCGGTCCAGGGCCGGGGCGGGCGGCAGCGCGTCGCCCATCGACACCGGGAAGCGGGTCGGGCGGCCGGCCGCGACCAGGCCGTCGTGCTTGACGCGCAGCAGGTAGAGCAGCGCGATGACGCCCGACAGCATGAAGGCGCCGGAGGACAGCACCGCCGCGAAGACGTGGATCTTGATCCAGTACGAGTCGAGGGCGGGCACGAGCGGGCCGGCGGCGGTGTAGAGCACGGTGCCGGCCAGCCCCAGGTAGAGCGCCACCGGGACCATCACGAACGCGCCGAGCCCGCGGTCGACCTTGCCGGTGGCGACGAGCACGAGGAAGCAGACGACCGCGGTGAGGGCTACGGCGCTGGAGAACTCGTACATGTTGCCCCACGGCACCCGGTCGGCCGCTAGGCCGCGGGTGACGATGGAGCCGCTGTGGACGGCCGCGCCGACGACGGTGAACAGCATCCCGAGCCGGCCGGCGCGGCTGCGGGCGACGTCCGCCGGGGCGGTGACGGGGGCGGGCGGCAGCGCGTCGCCCATCGACACCGGGAAGCGGGTCGGGCGGCCGGCCGCGCCCCGGCCG
>JAJAYV010000009.1 GCA_026786045.1 Frankiaceae bacterium
CCCGCGAGGTCATGGGCATCCGGCACGTGGCGTCGGGCGACATGACGTTCGCGACGCCCGACCACCGGTTCCTCACCGGCGACCTGTCCTCGGTGTCGCCGCAGACGGTCGCGTCGCGCGGCTACGCCAGGGCGCTTGCGCAGCCGACCCGTACCGGGGAGTCCAAGCTGGGCTGGAAGGAGATCGGGCAGGTCGACCGAGACGTCCTGCTGACGCCTCGTCACATGAGCTTCGAGCTCCCGTCGTCGCTGCGCCTCGACCTCGCCGACTACGCAGTGCGCACCGGCAAGCAGCTCGACCGCTACGAGCCCTCGGTCGAGCACAGCGAGGACCTCGGCTTCCTGCTCGGCACCTTCCTCGGTGACGGCCACGCGTTCCTCAACGACGGCGGCCGGTCCGAGATCGGCCGCGTGAGCTGGTACTTCGGCGAGCACGAGACAGAGCTTGCCGACAGGCTCTGCGACGCGGTGGAGCGGGTGACCGGGGTCCGTCCGGCGGACGCAGGTGTCATCCGGGGCGCGCGTCACCTCCACCTCTACTCCCTCCAGTGGGCGCGACTGCTCGCCCAATGCGGCAAGCGGACCGACAAGCACCTGCCGGCAGGTTGGCTCGTCGACGACGTCGCCTACCAGCGCGGCCTCTTGGACGGGCTCATCGCCTCCGACGGCTTCGTCGAGCAGGGCGGGCGGCTCGTGTTCCGGAACACCTCCCGGCCGCTCGTCGAGTTGTTCGGCGTCCTCTGCCTGCTCGTGCACGGCAGCCTGCCGAACGTGGAGGCGGTCGCGCCCTCGGCCGGCGGACTGCCTGGTGTCGAGGACCGCGACTGCCAGCCGTCCTACCGGTCGCGCTTGAACGTCACGCACGACAAGCGGCACGTCGACGAGTTCGCCGCGGTAAAGCTGCTCGAGACGCTCCGACCGGGCATGGCCGTTCTGGTCTACGACCTCGAGATCGACGACGACAGCCACAGCTTCATCGCCGACAACGTCGTCGTGCACAACTCCATCTGCACCACCCGGGTGGTCGCCGGCGTCGGCGTCCCGCAGGTGACCGCGATCTTCGAGGCTGCCCGCGCCTGCCGCCCGGCCGGCGTCCCGGTCGTCGGCGACGGCGGCCTGCAGTACTCCGGCGACATCGCCAAGGCGCTGGTCGCCGGCGCCGACACCGTCATGGTCGGCGGGCTGCTCGCCGGCTGCGACGAGAGCCCGGGCAACCTGGTCTTCGTCGGCGGGAAGCAGTACAAGGCCTACCGCGGCATGGGCTCGATCGGCGCGATGGCCTCGCGCGGCAAGCGGTCCTACAGCAAGGACCGGTACTTCCAGGCCGACGTGCCCTCCGACGAGCTCATCGTGCCCGAGGGCATCGAGGGGCAGGTCCCGTACCGCGGGCCGCTGCAGGCCGTGGTGCACCAGCTCGTCGGCGGGCTGCACCAGTCGATGTTCTACCTCGGCGCGCGCACCGTCCCGGAGATGAAGGAGAGAGGCCGCTTCGTGCGGATCACCGCGGCGGGGCTCAAGGAGAGCCACCCCCACGACATCCAGATGACCGTCGAGGCGCCGAACTACGGGAGCCGTTCCTGATGGCCGAGGTCGAGATCGGGATCGGCAAGTCCGGTCGGCGGGCCTACGGCTTCGACGACATCGCGATCGTCCCGTCGCGGCGCACCCGCGACCCCGAGGACGTCTCGATCGCCTGGGAGATCGACGCCTACCGCTTCGACCTGCCGCTGGTCGCAAGCGCGATGGACGGTGTCGTCTCGCCGGCCACCGCGATCCGCCTCGGCGAGCTCGGCGGTCTCGGGGTGCTCAACCTCGAGGGCCTGTGGACCCGGTACGACGACCCCGAGCCGCTGCTGGACGAGATCGCCGCGCTGCCCGAGGACCGGGCCACCGCGCGGATGCAGGAGATCTACGCCAAGCCGATCGAGGCCGACCTCATCACCGCGCGGGTCAAGCAGATCCGCGACGCCGGCGTCACGGTTGCGGCCTCGCTCACCCCGCAGCGCACCGTGCAGTTCGCCCAGACGGTGCTCGACAGCGGCGTCGACCTGTTCGTCATCCAAGGCACCGTCGTGTCGGCCGAGCACGTCTCCTCGCGCTCGGAGCCGCTGAACCTCAAGCGCTTCATCGCCGACCTCGACGTCCCGGTGCTCGTCGGCGGCTGCGCTACCTACCAGTCGGCGCTGCACCTCATGCGCACCGGCGCGGCCGGCATCCTGGTCGGCGTCGGCCCCGGCCAGGCCAACACCACCCGCGGCGTGCTCGGCCTCGGCGTGCCGATGGCCACCTCCATCGCCGACGCGGCGGGCGCCCGGCGCGACTACCTCGACGAGTCCGGCGGCCGCTACGTCCACGTCATCGCCGACGGCGGGATGCGCACCGGCGGCGACGTCGCGAAGGCGATCGCCTGCGGCGCCGACGCGGTGATGATGGGCAGCCCGCTGGCCCGCGCCGAGGGCGCGCCCGGCCGCGGATGGCACTGGGGCCACGGCAGCTACCACCCCGAGCTGCCGCGCGGCACCCGCGTGCGGGTCGACACCGTCGGCTCGCTGGAGGAGGTCCTCGTCGGGCCGGCCCGCAACGACGAGGGCACCACCAACCTGTTCGGCAGCCTGCGCAAGGCCATGGCCATGACCGGCTACAGCTCCATCAAGGAGTTCCAGAAGGTCGAGGTCATGGTCGCCCCGTCGGTCACCACCGAGGGCAAGAGCCTCCAGCACGCCCAGTCGCGCGGCATGGGCTCCCGCTAGCTCGGGTGGCCGGTGGCCGCGGCATCGCGCAGGCTGGACCGCATGGCCACTGCATCCTGGAACGGCACGGTCCTCGCCGAGTCCGACGACACGGTCGTCGTCGAGGGCAACCACTACTTCCCGCGCGAGGCGGTCCGGGACGACGCCCTGGTCGACTCCGCGCGCACCAGCGTGTGCCCGTGGAAGGGCACGGCGTCCTACTTCTCGGTCGTCGTCGACGGGCAGACCAACGCCGACGCCGCCTGGTGCTACCCCGAGCCCAAGGATGCCGCCGCCGAGCTCCGCGGCCGGGTCGCCTTCTGGAAGGGCGTCGAGGTCCAGGCCTGACGACGACGGGGCCCGGCCCAGCGGCTCTGGGCCGACCGGCCCAGCGCTGCCCGCCAGTAGCCTGATCGGGGTGACCGCACCCCACGCTGATGCCGATGTCGTGCTCGTCGTGGACTTCGGGGCGCAGTACGCGCAGCTGATCGCGCGCCGCGTGCGCGAGTGCCGCGTCTACTCCGAGATCGTCCCGCACACGATCACCGCCGAGCAGATCAGGGCCCGGGCGCCCAAGGCCGTGATCCTGTCCGGCGGCCCGTCGTCGGTCTACGCCGAGGGTGCCCCGCAGGTCGCGGCCGGCTTCTTCGACACCGGCGTCCCGACCTTCGGCATCTGCTACGGCTTCCAGGCTATGGCCGCCGCGCTCGGCGGCATGGTCGCGCGCACCGGCACCGCGGAGTTCGGCCGCACGGCGCTGGCCGTCGTCGACCCCGGCGTCCTGCTGTCCGGCCTGCCGACGTCGATGGACGTCTGGATGTCTCACAACGACGCGGTGTCCGAGGCTCCCGACGGCTTCGCCGTCACCGCCTCCACCCCGCAGACGCCGGTCGCCGCCTTCGAGGACACCGCCCGCGGGCTGTACGGCGTGCAGTTCCACCCCGAGGTGCTGCACAGCGAGCACGGCCAGGAGGTCCTCGAGCGCTTCCTGCTCGTGGGCGCCGGCTGCCGGCCGACCTGGACGATGGTCAACGTCGTCGAGGACCAGGTCGAGCGGATCCGCGCGCAGGTCGGCGACAAGCGGGTCGTCTGCGGGCTGTCCGGCGGCGTCGACTCGGCTGTCGCGGCGGCGCTCGTGCAGCGCGCGATTGGCGACCAGCTGACCTGCGTCTTCGTCGACCACGGGCTGCTGCGCAAGGGCGAGGCCGAGCAGGTCGAGCAGGACTTCGTCGCCTCCACCGGCGTGCAGCTGCGCGTCGCCGACGCCAGCACGCGCTTCCTCGACGCGCTGGCCGGCGTCACCGACCCGGAGGCCAAGCGCAAGGCGATCGGGCGCGAGTTCATCCGCGTGTTCGAGCAGGAGGCGCGGGCGATCGTCGGGGAGTCCAGCGAGCCGGTCGAGTTCCTCGTCCAGGGCACGCTCTACCCCGACGTCGTGGAGTCCGGCGGCGCCGCCTCCGGAGACACCAGCGGCGCAGCCAACATCAAGAGCCACCACAACGTCGGCGGGCTGCCCGACGACCTGCAGTTCGACCTCGTCGAGCCGCTGCGCACCCTGTTCAAGGACGAGGTCCGCAAGGTCGGCATCGAGCTCGGCCTGCCCGAGGCGATCGTCTGGCGCCAGCCGTTCCCCGGGCCCGGCCTGGGGATCCGGATCATCGGCGAGGTCACCCAGGAGCGGCTCGACCTGCTCCGCGAGGCCGACGCGATCGCGCGCGAGGAGCTGACCGCGGCCGGCCTGGACCGCGATGTGTGGCAGTGCCCGGTGGTGCTGCTCGCCGACGTCCGCTCCGTCGGCGTCCAGGGTGACGGCCGGACGTACGGCCACCCGGTCGTGCTGCGCCCGGTGTCGTCCGAGGACGCGATGACGGCCGACTGGTCCCGGATCCCGTACGACGTCCTGGCCCGGATCTCGACCCGCATCACCAACGAGGTGCGGGAGGTCAACCGGGTGGTGCTCGACGTGACCAGCAAGCCGCCGGGCACGATCGAGTGGGAGTGAGCCGGGTCGTCGCTGCGCTGCTCGCAGGAGGGTCGCTCGCGGCGGGGTTCGCGGTCGCCGAGCTCACCGGAGTACGAGCACTGGGCGGGCTGGTGCTCCTCGCCGCCGTCGCCGTGTGTGCGCTGGGATGGCGCCGTTCCGGGGTGGTCGTGGCGACCGGGCTCGTCGCTCTCTACCTCGTCCTGTTCGTCGCCTCGCACCTGCTGGCCGGGCCGCTGGGCGCGTGGCCGGCGGTCGCCCTCGTGTCGATGGCGATGGCCGCGTCGTCGTACACCGCCGACCGGCACCGGGCGGGCGTGCCCGCCTAGAACCTGGTTGAAGAGCAAGCTCCCGGCGGATGTGGGCGAAAGCTACCCGCTGCCCGGCAGCAATGGTTACGCTCAGCGACAACCTCGACACTGCCAGCCAGCTGGAGCGACCGTGGACCCGAACGCCGCGGCTCCGGCCCCGCCGGGTCCGCCGCCGCCCGCGGCCGACGCGCTCGCCCGGCACGAGC
>JAJAYV010000010.1 GCA_026786045.1 Frankiaceae bacterium
CCCGCCCCGGTGGGGCGGGGCGCCCCCCTCATCCCCCCCCCCCCCCCCCGTGAGTCGCTTGGCCCGCCCCGCACCGGGCTCCCCCCCCCCGCCCCCCCCCCCCCCCCCCGCCGCCGGGGGGCGCCGCCCCCGCCGGCCCCGCCCCCCGCGCGCTTCGCGGCGGTCGGCGGCGAGGCGGGGGCGCTCGGCTTCCCCGTCGAGGCACCGATCTCGCTGCCCGACGGAGGGCGGGCCAGCCGCTTCCAGCGCGGCCGCATCTCTTGGTCTGCCGACACCGGCGCGTGGGAGCTGCTGCACGAGATCGCGCCCAAGTACGAGGCTCTCGGTGCGGAGACCGGCTCGCTGGGCTACCCGGTGGCCGCCGACACCGAGGTGGGCGACGGGCGCGGTCGCTTCGCCCGCTTCCAGGGCGGCCGCATCTCGTGGAGTCCGCAGACCGGCGTGCACGTCGTCACGGGCCCGATCCTCGAGCGCTACCTCGAGCTCAGCGCCGAGGCCGGCACGCTCGGCTACCCCGTGAGCGACGAGCGCTACCTGCGCGACTCGCCCTTCAAGCGCTTCGGCTCACCGCCGCGCCGCGAGGTCGACTTCGAGCGCGGCACCCTGTCCTACGACGAGCGGACCGGCGTCGTGCTCGTCGCGCCGGCCTAGAGCTGGCAGCACAGCCGGCCGTCGATGAACAGGTAGATACTCGGCAGCGCGTACCGCTCGTGCAGGTCGTCGACCAGGCCCTGGCAGGCCTCGCTCAGGGTCGTCGCAGCAGCGCAGCGCGGGTGGGCGGTGTTGCGCGGCGACGGCACCGTCACGCGGGTCATGGGTGCAGGCGTCGGCCGTCGCGGGGCCGGCTGTAGGCCGGCCGGTCCGGCTGGCCCCTCCGGGTGGTGCCACCTGGTCCGGACGGGCGGTCTGCCCCGCCCCCGGTAGCCTGGGCCGGTCCGCGCCGCCGCGCAGGACCGACCCTGCACCGCCGGACCCCCGGGAGCGACGTGTCCACCGCCGAGCGGGCCCTGCTGCTCGAGAACATCCACTCGGACGCCGCGTGGACCCTCAAGGACAGCGGCTACGACGTCGAGCGGCTCGACCGCGCACTCGGGGCCGACGAGCTGGCCACGATGCTTCCCGGCGTGCGCCTGCTCGGGCTGCGCTCCAACACCACGATCACCGCCGAGGTGCTCGACGTTGCGCCGGACCTGCTCGCCATCGGCGCGTTCTGCATCGGCACCAACCAGATCGACCTCGACGCCGCGGCCGCCCGGGGCATTGCGGTCTTCAACGCGCCGTTCAGCAACACCCGCAGCGTCGTCGAGCTGGCCCTGTCGGAGATCATCGCGCTGACCCGCCGGCTGACCGAGAAGAACGCCGCGATGCACGCGGGGGTCTGGGACAAGAGTGCCGTCGGCAGCCACGAGGTGCGCGGCCGACGGCTGGGCATCGTCGGCTACGGCAACATCGGCAGCCAGCTGTCCGTCCTCGCCGAGTCGCTCGGCATGTCGGTGCTGTTCTTCGACACCACCGACAAGCTCGCGCTGGGCAACGCCCGCCGCTGCGGGACGCTGGACGAGCTGCTCGCCGAGTCCGACGTCGTGACGCTGCACGTCGACGGCCGCGTCTCCAACGACAGCCTGTTCGGCGAGGAGCAGTTCGCCCGGATGCGCCCGGGCAGCATCTTCCTGAACCTGTCCCGTGGCTTCGTCGTCGACCACGCCGCGCTGCGAGCGCACGTCGAGAGCGGCCACATCGCCGGCGCGGCCGTCGACGTCTTCCCGGTCGAGCCCAAGAGCAAGGGCGAGGAGTTCGTCTCCGAGCTGCGCGGGCTGGCCAACGTCATCCTCACGCCCCACGTCGGCGGCTCGACCGAGGAGGCGCAGCAGGACATCGGCGCGTTCGTGTCCGGCAAGCTGCGGGACTACGCCAAGGACGGCACCACCGCCCTGTCGGTGAACCTGCCGCAGGTCGGGCTCCCGCGCGCCGCCGGCACCCGGCTGCTGCACCTGCACGCCAACACCCCCGGCGTGCTCGCGACCGTGACGTCCCTGCTCGCCGAGCACGGCATCAACATCGAGGGCCAGCTGCTCGCGACGCGGGGCTCGCTCGGCTACGTCGTCACCGACGTCGGCGCGGCCCACGTCGAGCCGCTCGCCGGCGCGCTGCGCGCCCTGCCCGAGACCGTGCGCCTGCGCGTCCTGTCGTGACCGACCTGCCGCTCGAGGAGCTGCGCGCGGCCGTCGGCGCGGAGCACGTCCTCGTCGACGCCGACCTCACCGCGTCGTACGAGACCGACTGGACCGGCCGCTTCACCGGCCGGGCCGGCTGCGTCGTGCGGCCGAGGGACACAGAGCAGGTCGCCGCCGTCCTGCGCGCCTGTGATCGCGCGGGCGTCCCGGTCGTGGTGCAGGGCGGCAACACCGGGCTGGTCGGCGGCGGGGTGCCCGCCGGCGGCGAGGTGCTGCTCAGCCTGACCCGGCTCGACGAGCTCGGCGAGATCGATGTGGCCGCCGGCCAGGTCACCGCCGGCGCCGGCGTGACGCTCGCCGCGCTGCAGGCGCACGCCCGCGCGGCCGGCCTCGACTTCGGCGTCGACCTCGCCGCCCGCGACAGCGCGACCCTCGGCGGTCTGGTGGCCACCAACGCCGGTGGCATCCGGGTGCTCCGCTACGGCTCGATGCGCGCTCAGCTGCTGGGCGCCGAGGCGGTGCTGGCCGACGGTTCGGTCGTCAGTCGGATGGCCGGGCTGCTCAAGGACGGCACCGGCTACGACTTGGTCTCGCTGCTCGCCGGCAGCGAGGGCACCCTCGGCGTCGTCACCCGTGTGCGGCTGCGGCTGGTGCCCCGCGCGACGGCCCGCTGCGTCGCGCTGCTCGCGCTCGAGTCCACGCAGGCAGCAGTCGACCTGCTGCCCGGCCTGCGTGAGCGGCTGCCGTCGCTGTCCGGCGCCGAGCTCGTCTACGCAGACGGGATCGCGCTGGTGCGCAAGCACTCCGGGCTGCCCGCGCCGTTCGAGCAGGACTTCCCGGCCTATCTGCTGCTGGAGTGTGCCGACCGCACCGACCCCACGGACGCACTGGTCGAGGCGGTGGGCGAGGCCGACGGACTGCTCGACGCGCGCATCGCCAGCGACCCCGCCGGCCGGCGCGCGCTGTGGGCCTACCGCGAGCAGCACACCGAGGCCATCAGCGCCGAGGGTGTGCCCGTCAAGCTGGACGTCTCCGTCCCCCTGCGGGCGCTGCCCGGCCTGGTGGACCGGCTGGGTCCCGCCATCGCCGCAGTCGCCCCGACTGCTCGGTCGGTCGTCTTCGGCCACGTCAACGAGGGCAATCTGCATGTCAACGTGCTCGGCGCGGGCGATCTCGGCGAGGACGTCACCGAGGCGGTGCTGCGTCTGGTCGCCGAGCTCTCCGGTTCGATCAGCTCCGAGCACGGCGTCGGCCGGGCCAAGGCTGCATGGCTCTCGTTGTCGCGTAGCCCGACGGAGATCGCCGCGATGCGGGCGATCAAGACCGCGCTCGATCCGCGCGGCACGCTCAACCCCGGCGTCCTGCTCCTCGCCCGCTGACGCTCGAGAGGGGCGGCGCCGACCGGCACCGCCCCTCTCGTACAAGCCGGCTCTACTTGGTGAAGACCTCGTTGAGCGCGACGATCTCGTCGGTGGTGGAGCTCGGGACGAACGAGCCCTCGCGGTCCTCGATCTGCTCGAGGTTCGTCTGGATGTCCTCGGCGGTGGGCGTGACGCCCTTGCCGGCGAACCAGCCGTTGTTGAGCGCCCAGCTCACCCGGGCGTAGCGGCCGCCGGCGGCGGAGTACGCGCCGTGCGTGGTGGTGCAGGCCTCCGAGGCAAGGTAGGTGACCATGGGCGTGACGAGCTCGGGGGCGAGGTAGTCGGCGAAGTCGCCGAGCAGATCCTCGGTCATGCGGGTCTTGGCGACCGGCATGATCACGTTGGAGAGGATGCCGGCGCGGGCGCCCTCCACCGCGATCGTGTTGGACAGGCCGACCAGGCCCATCTTGGCGGCGGAGTAGTTGGTCTGGCCGAAGTTGCCGAAGGTGGCGTTCGACGCGGTGAAGATGAAGCGGCCGTAGCCGTTCTCCTTCATCACCGCGAAGGCCGGCTGGCTGACGTAGAACGCGGCCTTGAGGTGGACGTCGAGAACCGCGTCGAGGTCGTCCCAGGTGAGCTTGAGGAAGCTCTTGTCGCGCAGGAAGCCGGCGTTGTTGATGACGATGTCTACCTTGCCGAAGGAGTCGACGGCGGTCTTCACGATGGCCGCGCCGCCCTCCGGCGTGGAGACCGAGTCGAAGTTGGGAGCGGCATCGCCGCCCGCCGCCTTGATCTCGTCGACGACCTTCTGCGCGGCAGTGGGGTCGCCGCCCTCGCCCTCGACGCTGCCGCCGAGGGCGTTGACGACCACCGCGGCGCCGCGGCGCGCGAGCTCGAGGGCGTAGGTGCGGCCGAGGCCGCCGCCGGCGCCGGTGACGACGGCGACGCGGCCGTCGAAGCTGATGTCGGACACGGGGGACTCCTGGCGTTCGGGGATCGGAAGGGTGCGGGCCGGGCCCGCGTCGCCCGACATCGTCCCGCGCCGTCCCTACCAGCCGGTAGCCACCCCCCTGCCGGGCGTGGCAGGTGCGAGAAGATCATCCGCGGAAGGAGCAGCAGAGGCCCTACGGGGGTACGAGGCGCCGCATGGACTTCCTGTCACGGCTCGGCGCCAGCTGGGAGACGCAGGGCGCCATCCTCGTCTCGAC
>JAJAYV010000011.1 GCA_026786045.1 Frankiaceae bacterium
CCCGCGACGAGGTGCTCGCGCCGCTCGAGCAGGAGGTCGCCGCGCACGGCCGGTTCTGCGACGCGGTCGCCCGCGCCGGGGTCTGATCGCGCGTCCGGCCGTCTCCCCGTGCGCCCGGGTGGCAGTCTGAGGGCCGACCGCGCCCCGTCCGCAAGAGCAGGAGCGTCCGTGCACCACGCGTCCGACCCCGTCCCGCCGCCGCGCCTGCACCTGGGCGGCCGCTCGCTGTCGGTTGTCGGGCGCGCCCGGATCTACGTCTGCGGCGTGACGCCGTACGACGTGACCCACCTCGGGCACGCCGCGACGTTCGTCTGGGTGGACGCTGCCGACCGGCTGCTGCGCCGGCTCGGCGTGCAGGTCGAGGTGTGCCGCAACGTCACCGACGTCGACGACGTGCTGTTCGAGGCGGCCCAGCGCGCGGGCGCGCCGTACGACCGGTTCGCCGCGGTCCAGCAGTTCCACTTCGAGCGCGACATGGACGCCCTCGGCGTCCGCCGGCCCACCTACGAGCCGCGCGCCCACACCTACGTCACCCAGGTCGTCGAGCTGGCCTCGGCGCTGCTGGAGGCCGGCCAGGCGTACGTCTCCGGCGGGAGCGTGTACTTCCGCGGCGCGCACGTGCCTGGCTCGCACGGCCTGCTGCGCGACGAGGCGCTGCGGCTGCTCGCCGACAACGGCGGGCGGGTCGACGACCCGGCCAAGGCCGACCCGCTGGACCAGGCGGTCTGGCAGACCAGCACCGGCGACGAGCCGTCCTGGCCCTCGCCCTGGGGACCGGGCCGGCCTGGCTGGCACGCCGAGTGCACCGCCATGGCGCTCAGCACCTACGGCTCCTCGGTGGACCTGCACGCCGGCGGCGCCGACCTGCGCTTCCCGCACCACGCCTACGAGGCTGCGCAGGCCGAGGCCGCCACCGGCGTGACGCCCTTCGCCCGTGCCTGGCTGCACGTCGGGACCGTCCGCATCGGCGGGCAGAAGATGGCCAAGTCCACCGGGAACCTCGTGTTCGCAGCTGATCTCGTGGCCCGCACCAGCGGACCGGTCGTCCGCACGATGCTGCTCGACCGCCGCTACGGCACCCCCTGGGACTACACCGACGCCGCGCTCGAGCAGGCCGGGCGCCGGCTCGACGCCCTGCGCTCCGCGGCCGGCCGGGCGCACGGCTCGACCGCGGCTCCCGAAGCCGCGCTGCTGGCGCTGGTCGACGACCTCGACGTGCCGCGCGCGCTCGACATCGCCATCGAGGAGGGCGGTCAGGCGGCCCGTGACCTGGTCGCCGTGCTCGCCCTGTGACCCGAAGGTCGTGACGTGAGCGGGACCGGGGCATGACCAGGTGACCGAGGGCTCGCGCCGGTGCGCAGACGAGGTCGCGCGGGTGCAGGTCGAGCTGGCCGCCGCGGCCGCCGGCGCCACGTCGCTCGCGGAGCCGGCGCCCACGACGCACGACCTGGCCCGGGTCCTGCCGCTGCCGGAGCAGCTCGCCGCCGCCGCGGTCGGGCACGGCGTCCACACGGTGCGCAGCGTCTGACGCAGTCGGTCCGAAGCCGGTGACGTCCAGCCGACCGCCGGTGACGGTGTTGCCCTTGAGCGACCCCCAGCTGTTGTTGGTGGCGACGACGTCTGTCCCTCGGGCGTCCAGGGCGGTGAAGGAGTCGACCGCCTGGACCGCGGCGGCCAGCCAGCCGCCGCTGCGAACCAGGAACTTGCCGCTGATGAGGGTGACCTTCTGGTGGGCGCCGACGACGCCGACCTGCCCGGCGACAGGGACGGCCGTGCTGCTCTCGTTGACCGCGCCGATCTTCCCGGCGACGTGCGTGCCGTGGTCTTCGAGGCTGCCGCCGGTTCCGCCGTCGTAGACGGTGCTGTCCCCGTTGGCGAAGTAGTCGACCGGTGTGGGGGCGCCGCTGCCTGGCTTGGCGTTCGGCCTGGCCTGGGGGGTGTAGATCCAGTCGGCTCGGCGGGGAGGATTGCAGAAGGTATCGGTGTCGTCACGCCTGGTGACCGCTGCGGGGACCGTCGGGGCTGGCAGGCTGCTCCGGTGCGCCTCCCGGTCCTGCTGCTCGCCGCCGCCCTGCTCTCCGGGTGCGGCCTCGAGCTGCCGGGCCAGCCGGCGCCGGTCGCCGCGGCGCCCGGCCTGCCCGTCCCGGCCGGGGCGCAGGAGGCGACCGTCGTCCGCCTGGTCGATGGCGACACGGTGCAGCTGCGCGGCCGGGGGACCGGCCCGCTGCCGGCCGAGCCGACGCGCGTGCGCGTCCTGCTGGTGGACACCCCAGAGGTGCACGGGGAGCAGGAGTGCTTCGGTGAGCAGGCGAGCGAGCGCGCCGCCGACCTGCTGCCGGACGGCTCGAAGGTGCGGGTGGAGGCCGACCGCGACCCCGAGGACCGTTTCGGCCGGGCACTGCTGCACGTGTGGAACGCCGACGGCGTCAACGTGGGGGAGGCGCTGGTGCGCGAGGGCTACGCCACGGTCCTGCAGATCGACCCGAACGAGCGCTACCTGGCGGCCTTCGAGCGCGCCGAGGCCGCGGCCCGCAATGCGGACCGCGGCCTGTGGGCGGCCTGCGGCTAGGGGACCTCGGACGGAACCGTCTCGAGCTCCGAGCGCTTGACCGAGCGCAGGCTGGTGAACACCACCAGGCCCAGGATCGCGACGATGACGAACAGCGAGGCCAGCGTCGGGATCTCCGGCACCCACGACCAGATGCCGTGCGCCCAGTGCAGGACGAGCTTGACGCCGATGAAGGCCAGGATCGCCGCCAGCCCGTAGCCCAGGTGCACGAGCTTGGACAGCGCCCCCTGCAGCACGAAGTACAGCGCCCGCAGGCCGAGCAGCGCGAAGGCGTTGGTGGCGAAGACGAGGTACGGGTCACCGGTGATGCCGTAGACCGCCGGCACCGAGTCGACGGCGAACACGACGTCAGTGACGAAGACCGCCATCACCACCAGCGCGAACGGCGTCGCCATCCGCACACCGTTCTCCTTCACGAACAGCCGCGGACCGCGGTAGTCGCTGGTGACCGGCATGACCTTGCGCAGCAGCTTGACCGATCGCATCTCGTCGATGTCGACGGCGTGCTGCTCGCCCTTCCGCTGGTCGCGCAGGATCTTCACCGCGGTGACCAGCAGGATCCCGCCGAACAGCAAGAACGCGAAGGACAGCCGGTCCAGCGCCGCGGCGCCGAGCGCGATGAAGATGCCGCGCAGCACGAGCGCGCCGACGATGCCGTAGAGCAGGACCCGCTGCTGCAGCGCCGCCGGCACGGCGAACGCCGTGAGCAGCAGCATGAAGACGAACAGGTTGTCGACCGACAGCGACTTCTCGACCAGGTAGCCGGTGAGGTACTCGACACCTGTCTGCGAGCCGTAGCGCGACCAGATCCAGGCGCCGAACGTCAGCGGCAGCGCGATGTAGAAGATCGACCAGCCGGTCGCCTCCTTCATCGACACCTCGTGCGGCTTGCGCGTGATGATGAAGTCCAGGACGAGCAGCGCGATGACCGCGCCGATCGTGACCGCCCACAGCGTGGGCGTCGCGATCGTTTCGAGCGTGGGTGTCTGGGCCAGCAACACAGGCAGGGTCCTCCTCGGACAGTCCACGGGTCCGAGGTCTCCTTCACCCGCGAGCGGGCGACCACCCGAGGCAGGTCGTGGGACCCGCCGTACTGACCGGTGTGGTGCTTGGGAAGTACTCCCCTCGACCCGCTAGGATACCCACGAGCCCTCCACCTACGCTGTCCGGGTGAGCCGGACGTACGAGGTGCGCACCTACGGGTGCCAGATGAACGTGCACGACAGCGAGCGCATCTCCGGGCTGCTGGACGCCGACGGCTACGTCCCCGCCCAGCCCGGCAGCACCCCCGACGTCGTCGTCTTCAACACCTGCGCGGTCCGGGAGAACGCCGACAACCGCCTCTACGGCAACCTCGGCCACCTCAAGCCGGTCAAGGACGCCACCCCCGGCATGCAGATCGCCGTCGGCGGCTGCCTGGCGCAGAAGGACCAGGGGCTCATCACCACCCGCGCGCCGTGGGTCGACGTCGTCTTCGGCACCCACAACGTCGGCTCGCTGCCGGTCCTGCTCGAGCGCGCGCGCATCGAGCAGGAGGCGCAGGTCGAGCTGCTCGAGTCGCTGGAGGTCTTCCCGAGCACGCTGCC
>JAJAYV010000012.1 GCA_026786045.1 Frankiaceae bacterium
CCCCCGCCACTGCGCGGGGGCCGGGGCCGAGGCGCGTCGTGCGAGGTCGTGCGGCGGCTCAGTCGTCGGCGGAGAGCAGGCGGTCGAGCAGCGCGTCGATCGCCTGCTCGCTGCGCTCGGCCCCGCACGCGACCTCGGCCTCGGTGCGGTCGAGGAAGTCACGGGCCACCTCGCGCGGCACCGACACGCAGGCCGCCCGGCCCGGGCGGGCCAGCTCGAACCACACCCGGTCGCGCAGCTCGTCCGGGCGGATCCGCACCTCGCCGTCGCCCGTGGGCTCGTCGAGGCCGTAGCGCAGGAAGTCCCGCAGCACGACCCAGTGGCCGCGGGGGAGCGCGGGGTGGTCCGGCTGCGCGCTGAGCAGCAGCTGCACCGCGAGCGGGTCCGCCGGCGACCAGACCATCGACAGCACGGTCCGCCGACCCCGGCCGGTGTGCCCGCCGTCGGAGATCACGACCTCGACGGTCACGGGGTCCGGGGACGGGTGGGGCACCCCACGAGGGTGTCAGCCGTCACTCCTGCCAGCCACCCGGGGGGCCGGGACCCGCTGTCGGGGACCCCCTCGCGACGTAGGCTCGACGGCGTGCCAGACCCCTCGTCGTACCGCCCGGCGCCGGGGACCATTCCGACCTCGGCCGGGGTCTACCGCTTCCGCGACGCCACCGGGCGGGTCGTCTACGTCGGCAAGGCCAAGAGCCTGCGGCAGCGGCTCAACAGCTACTTCGCCGACACCTCTGCGCTGCACCCGCGGACCCGCCAGATGGTCACCACGGCGACCTCCGTCGAGTGGACCGTCGTCCAGACCGAGGTCGAGGCGCTGCAGCTGGAGTACTCCTGGATCAAGGAGTACGACCCGCGCTTCAACGTGAAGTACCGCGACGACAAGAGCTACCCGAGCCTCGCCGTCACCCTGCACGAGGACTACCCGCGGCTGCAGGTCATGCGCGGGCCGAAGAAGAAGGGCGTGCGCTACTTCGGGCCGTACGCCCACGCCTGGGCGATCCGCGAGACGCTCGACCTGCTGCTGCGCGTCTTCCCGGCGCGGACCTGCTCCAACGGCGTCTTCAAGCGGGCCGAGCAGGTCGGCCGGCCCTGCCTGCTCGGCTACATCGACAAGTGCTCCGCGCCCTGCGTCGGCAAGGTCGACCAGGAGCAGCACCGGGCGATCGTCGACGACTTCTGCGACTTCATGGCCGGCCAGTCGACCCGCTTCGTCAAGCGGCTCGAGAAGCAGATGGTCGAGGCCGCCGCGGCGCAGGACTACGAGCGGGCGGCCCGGCTGCGCGACGACATCGGCGCGCTCACCCGGGCGATGGAGAAGCAGGCCGTCGTGCTCGCCGACGGCACGGACGCCGACGTCGTGGCGGTCGCCGAGGACCAGCTCGAGGCCGCGATCCAGGTCTTCCACGTCCGCGGCGGGCGGGTGCGCGGCCAGCGCGGCTACGTCGTCGACAAGGTCGAGGCGCTCACCACCGGCGAGCTGGTCGGCCAGTTCCTCGCCCAGGCGTACGGCGACGACCCGGACGACCCCGAGCTCGAGGTGGACCGGCGCATGGTGCCCGGCGCGGGCGTGACCCTGCACGACGCGCGCGACGACGTCCCCCGCGAGGTGCTCGTCCCGGCGCTGCCGCCGGACCTCGACGTGCTGCAGGCCTGGCTGTGCGACCTGCGCGGCACCAACGTGCAGATCCGGGTGCCGCAGCGCGGCGACAAGCGGGCGCTGCTCGAGACCGTCGAGCGCAACGCCCAGCACGCCTTCGCCCTGCACAAGACCAAGCGGGCCAGCGACCTCACCGCCCGCTCGCTCGCACTGTCCGAGCTGCAGGAGGCGCTGGACCTGGCCGACGCGCCGCTGCGGATCGAGTGCTTCGACGTCTCGCACGTGCAGGGCACCAACGTCGTCGCCTCGATGGTCGTCTTCGAGGACGGGCTGGCCCGCAAGAGCGAGTACCGCCGCTTCGCCGTCCGCGGGCACGACGGCAACGACGACACCGCGTCGATGCGCGAGGTGATCCGCCGGCGCTTCGCCCGCTACCTCGACGAGCGCAGCGAGACCGGACAGCTCGACGTCGAGGACAGTCACCTCGACGAGACCCAGCGGCCGGGCATCGATCCAGAAACGGGTCGCCCGCGCCGCTTCGCCTACCCTCCGCAGCTCGTCGTCGTCGACGGCGGGCAGCCCCAGGTCGCGGCCGCCCAGGCCGCCCTCGACGAGCTCGGCATCGACGACGTGGCGCTCGTCGGCCTCGCGAAGCGGCTCGAGGAGGTCTGGGTCGCCGGGCAGGAGGACCCGGTGATCCTGCCGCGCACCAGCGAGGGGCTCTACCTGCTCCAGCGGGTGCGCGACGAGGCGCACCGCTTCGCCATCGCCTACCACCGGCAGAAGCGGTCCAAGGCCATGACGAGCTCGGCCCTGGACGGCATCGCCGGGCTCGGGGAGACCCGCCGCAAGGCGCTGCTGCGACACTTCGGGTCGCTCAAGCGGCTCAAGGCCGCGACGGTCGAGGAGGTGATGGAGGTGCCCGGCATCGGACGACGCACGGCAGAGGCGGTCCTGGCGGCGGTCGCCGCGCCGGCGCAGGAAGGGACAGCCGCGCCGGCGCAGGAAGGGACAGCCGCACCGGCGCAGGAAGCGACAGCCGCGCCGGTTTTGCCTGCCTTCGACCCCGCGACGGGCGAGGTGGTGGCATGAGCAGCGGACTGCAGCTCGTCGTCGTCACCGGCCTGTCCGGAGCCGGCCGCTCCACTGCGGCCAAGAGCCTGGAGGACCTCGGCTTCTTCGTCGTCGACAACCTGCCGCCGTCGCTGCTCCCGACGATGGTCGACCTCGGCTCCCGCAGCCAGGGCGCCGTCGGCCGGATCGCTGTCGTCGTCGACGTGCGCTCGCGGGCGTTCACCTCAGACCTTCGCACCGCCCTCGACGAGATCGAGCGGCACGGCGTCCAGCCGCGGGTGCTGTTCCTCGAGGCGACCGACGACGTGCTGGTCCGGCGCTTCGAGAGCGTCCGGCGCCCGCACCCGCTGCAGGGGGAGGGGCGGCTCGTCGACGGCATCGTGCGCGAGCGACAGCTGCTGCGCGATCTGCGCGGCAGCGCTGCGCTCGTGCTCGACACCAGCACCCTCAACGTGCACGAGCTGCGCGCCAAGGTCTCCGCGGCGTTCGGCGACGCGACGGCCGACGCCCGGCTGCACCTCACGGTGCTGTCGTTCGGGTTCAAGTACGGCCTGCCGGTCGACGCCGACCTTGTCGCCGACGTGCGCTTCCTGCCCAACCCGCACTGGATCGCCGAGCTGCGCCCGCACACCGGCAAGGACGCCCCGGTCCGCGACTACGTCCTGGCCCAGGCCGGCGCGCTGGAGTTCCTCGACAAGTACGAGGATCTGCTTCAGCTGGTCTTCGACGGCTACCTGCGCGAGGGCAAGTCGTACGCCCTGGTCGCCGTGGGCTGCACCGGCGGCAAGCACCGCAGCGTCGCGATGTCCGAGCAGCTGGCCTCGCGGCTCAAGGCCGACGGCATCGACGTGCAGGTCGTGCACCGCGACCTGGGGCGCGAGTGA
>JAJAYV010000013.1 GCA_026786045.1 Frankiaceae bacterium
GAGTGCGGTCGCAAGGGTGTCCAGGTCGGCGTCCACGAGAACCTCCGGTTCGACGTTGGGTAAGCACGCCGATCCTGGGCACCCTTCACCGACTTCTCAGCGCAACACGCCGCCCGAGCTCCCTTGGAATCGATCATCTAGTCGTCCGGACGCAGCCAGTTCGGCGCCGGCCCGGTCCCGATCCGGTAGCGGGCCGCCTCCTCCGACGGGCTGTACGGCCCCAGCGCCAGCTGCAGCGCGCGCAGCTGCACCCGGGTCAGCGCGAGCGAGGCGCGGCCGCTCGGGCCCCGGCCGGGCACCCCCGCCAGGGGAGCGATGGTGGGCGAGATGAGCAGCGCTGCACCGCGCGCCAGCCCGGTGTAGAACAGCTGCTCGGGCTTGGACAGCCCCGGTGGCGCCGACAGGAACGTGCGCAGGTCCGCCGGCACCGGTTCGAGCACCGGCGCGTACGCCGCCAGCGCCTCGGCCAGCTCGGCCTCGGTGGTCGGCAGGTCGGTCGCGCCGAGCTCGGCGGCGCTGCGCTGCCACTGCCCGACGTAGACGTCCGGCCAGCGGCGGCCGAAGCGGCCCGACAGGTCGCGGCCGACCGCCTCCTGCGCGGCCAGGAACGCGTCGGTGAAGGCCAGGTGCACCCACCGCAGCAGGTCCGGGTCGGCGGCGGCGTAGGCCCGTCCGCGGTCGTCGCTGCCCTGCACGACGGTGTGCATCCGCCTGACCCGGGCGGCCTCGCGGGCGGCCAGCTCGGCCGAGCCGAAGGTGCTCACCACCAGCCAGCGGGCGGTGCCGGCGAGCCGCTTCCACGGGTCCTGGAGGTAGTCGGAGTGCCGCTGCACGCCGGCCAGCGCCAGCGGGTGTGCCCCCTGGCCCAGCAGCGCGCCGACCCCGCCCACCAGCGTCGACAGGTCGCCGTGCACGCGCCAGACGACGCCGTCCGGCTCGAACCAGCCGGGCCCCTCGCCGACGGTGGCGATGTCGCGGACCCACGCCGGCGCGCCGGTGGGGTCGCCGGACACCCGCGCCCGGAAGCGCTCGCGGGCCAGCTCGGGCAGGTGCGTCAGCGGCAGGGGCACGCGGCCAGCCTCCCCGACGGGGCCGCCGACTACCGTTCGAGGCGTGCCTGAGCTGAAGCGGGTGCCGGCGAACGGCATCGAGATCGCGTACGAGACCTTCGGCGAGCGCGGGAACCCGCCGCTGGTCCTGGTCATGGGGCTGGGCACGCAGATGCTCGCGTGGCCGGACGAGTTCTGCGAGGACCTCGCCGCCCGCGGCCACTACGTCGTGCGCTTCGACAACCGCGACGTCGGCGCGAGCACGCACTTCCGCGGCGTCCGCGCCCCTCACGTCGCGAAGATCGTCGCCCGCCGCGCGGCCCCGCCGTACACGCTCGACGACATGGCCGACGACGCGCTCGGCCTGATCCACGCGCTCGACCTCGGCCCGGTCCACCTCGTCGGCGCGTCGCTCGGCGGCTTCATCGCGCAGACCGTCGCCATCCGCCGGCCGGAGGCGGTCCGCAGCCTCACGCTGATCATGACGTCGACCGGCTCGCGCCGGGTCGGTCAGGCCCACCCCAGGCTGCTCCGCTCGCTGCTCACGCGGCCGGTGGTCAGCAGCCGGGAGGAGGCGCAGGACGCCGTCGTCGAGACCTTCCGGGTCATCGGTTCCAAGGGCTTCGCGCTCGACGAGGAGCGCCTGCGCGACCTGGCCGGCCGCAGCTACGACCGGGCGTACGACCCGGGCGGCTACCGCCGCCAGCTCGCCGCCGTCGTCGCCCAGCCGGACCGCTCCGAGCAGCTGCGCGCGCTGGACCTCCCCGCTCTCGTGATGCACGGGCTGCACGACCGGCTCGTCGCCCCGAGCGGCGGCGTCGCCGTGGCGCGCAAGCTGCGCGGCTCGCGCTTCATCGGCTTCTCCGGAATGGGCCACGACATGCCGCGCCAGCTGTGGCCGGAGTTCACCCACCACATCAGCGAGCTGGTGGTCCGTGTCGAGACGGGGCGGCTCGCCGCGGCTGAGTAGCCGTACTCAGGACGACTGGTCCTGGCCAGGGCCATGATCGGCGGCATGGTCACCCACAGCCCCGAAGCACTCCCCGGGACGCATCGTGTCCCGGCCGCGCAGCTGGCCTGGCTCGAGAGCGAGCTGGCCCGCTGGCAGGCCGAGGGCCGGCTCGACGCCGCGACCGTCGCCGGTATCCGGTCCGACTACTCGGCCAGCCGCCGCTACTCGCTCTCGCGCCTGCTGCTCGCGCTCGGCGCGGCCTTCGTCGGCATCGGCCTGCTGTGGCTGGTCGCCGCCAACCTCGACGAGCTCTCGCCGACGACCCGCTTCGTCGGCGTGGTCGTACTGTGGCTCGGCGCGGTCGCCGCCGCCGAGTTGGTCGCCGAATCCCCGCGCACCGGCAGGGCCGCCGTCGGGGCGCTCCAGCTGGTCGCGGCGCTGCTGTTCGGCGCCGTCGTGATGCAGGCGGCGCAGAGCCTGCAGGTGCCCGCCTACGACTCCGGCCTGCTCGGCACCTGGGGGGCCGGTGCGCTGCTGTACGCCTACGCCGCAGGTGCTCTCGCGCCGCTGCTCGTGGGGATCGTCGTCACCGTCGCCTGGTGGGTGTGGGTCGTGGCCGAGCGCAGCGAGTCGGTCGCGGGGGCCGCGGTGGCGCTGCTGCTCGCGGCCGTCCTCACCGGGGCCGTGGCGGTTGCGCACCAGGGACGGCTGCTGCCGTCCTTCGCCGCGCCGTGGCGCCTGGCCAGCGCGCTGCTCGTCCTGAGTGGGCTCTTCCTCGCCGCCCTGCCGCGCCTCGGCGAGAACGCCCTGCCCACAGGCGGAGTCGTCTGGGCTGGGGCAACAGTCGTGCTGCTCGCCGCGGCCGGCGCCGCACTGGTCTCCGACGGGAAGGCCCGGCTCGAGGTCGGCGCGGTCGTGGCCGCCGCGATGGTCGGGACGCTGGTGCTGCAGTGGCAGCCCGCGGGGCCGACCGGTTCGTCCGAGCTCACCGGTGAGGCGCTGGCCCGCGCCGTCGTCGCGATCCTCGTCTACCTGGTCGCGGCGGCCTGGCTCGCCGCGCTCGGGGTGCTGCGCGACGCGGGCGGGCTCACCCAGCTCGCCACGGGAGCGCTGGTCGTCTTCACGGTCGTGCAGAGCTTCGCGGTCTTCGAGCCCATCCTGTCCGGTGCCGCGCTGTTCCTCGTCCTGGGCGTGGTGCTGGCCGGCGCGGGCTACCTGGTCGAACGCGGGCGCCGCCGCCTGGTGGCCGACGTCGCCGAGGCGTCGGCATGACCGGGCTGCTCGGCTCCCGTCGACTCCGCGTCGCGGCCGCCTGCCTCGTCCATCTCGGGCTGGTGGGGTTGGCCGTCGCCCCGCAGCTGTCGGCCCGGCTCACCGGCGAGGAGCTCCGGCTGGCCGTCGCGCCGCTGGACCCGATCGACCCCTTCCGCGGGGCGTACGTCGTCCTGGACTACCCCGATCTGCCGCTCCAGCAGACCGGCCGGGCCCGGCCGCTCGAGGGCACGGTCTTCGTCCCGCTCGCGCCGGCCGGCGAGGTGTGGGAGGGCGGCGCGCTGACCACGCGTGAGCCGTCCGCCGGGCCCTACCTGCGGTGCGACACCGACGGCTGGCAGCTGCGGTGCGGGATCGAGAGCCTGTTCGCCGCGCAGGACGAGGCGCTGCGGATCGAGCAGCAGCTCGTCACCGGCGCCGTCGCTGTCGTCCGGGTCGACGACAACGGGAACGCCGCCGTCGTCCGCGTCGAGGCGGCGCGTCCCTAGCCTCGTTTGGGTGGACCCCTTCGCGCTGCCCTGCCACCCCGACCTGCGCGTCACGCCCGAGGACCGCGACTGGCGCGCCATCGGCGTGAAGAGCGCCGACGAGGTCCTGCGCAAGCAGACCCGCTGCCCGGAGTGCAAGACGGCGTACACCGCCTTCGCCCGGACCTTCCCGGCCGGCACGACGGTCGAGTGGGTCCGCCCGACGCCGTTCCGGGTGAGCGCCGCGCCGGTGGACGGCGGGCCGCTGTGGCAGGACGCCGCCGAGGGCGCGTGTAGCCCTCCGGCGCTGCCCGCGGACCGGGACCGCGAGCGGGCCGACCTGCAGGGAGCGGTCGTCGGGCTGGGCCCGGCCTGGGAGCGCTCGGTCCAGCTGTGCACCCCGTCGTACGCCCTCACCGCCGGCGGCGAGGTCGTCGCCGAGCCGGGGGAGCTGCTGCTGGAGCGGCGCGAGAAGTGGAACGCGCAGGACCGCCGGCTGGCGCTGCTGTGGGCGCCGCGGGCCGGTCGCCCGGTCGTCGCCTGGCACGGATTCAGCCGGCTGCTCACCACCGACTGAGCGCACGTCCCCCGTACTGTCGGAGGGGCGCGGTAGGAACGACGGGTGACCGATCCGTGCTGAGGCTGCACCGCGCCGAGCGCACCGACCTGCTCGCCGATGCGCTCGGGGGTGTCTTGCGCGCGCCGCTGGCCGACCCGTTCGCGACCGAGGTCGTCGCGGTGCCGGCCAAGGGCGTCGAGCGCTGGCTGACCCAGCGGCTGTCGACGGTCCTCGGCACGGCGCCGCAGGCGGGCGACGGGGTGGCCGCCGGGATCGCCTTCCCCAGCCCGACCCGGCTCGTCGACGAAGCGGTCGCGGTCGCCTCCGGCACCACCGCCGACGACGACCCGTGGGCGCCGCAGCGGGTGCTCTGGACGCTGCTGGACGTCCTCGACGGCTGCATGGGCGAGCCGTGGTGCGCGGTGCTGACCGGCCACCTCGGTGACGGCGAGGAGGGGCACCGCGTCGGCCGCCGCTACGCCACCGCCGAGCACCTGCGCGACTTGTTCCGCTCCTACGCAGCCTCCCGGCCGGCGATGCTCGTCGACTGGGCCGAGGGTCGCGACACCGACGGCACCGACGGGCTCGACCCCGATCTGGCGTGGCAGGCCGAGCTGTGGCGGCGGCTGCGGGCGGCCCTCGGC
>JAJAYV010000014.1 GCA_026786045.1 Frankiaceae bacterium
CGTCGAGGTCGAGCACGTCAGCGGTCTCCGCGAGGCGCGCGGGGCCGCTCAGCGCGGCCACCCGGGCCCCGCTCGCGACGAGCAGGTCGACCGTGCGGATGCCCAGCGCGACGCCGCCCTCGCCGATCGCGCACCAGCTCACGTCGCTCGCGCCGAGCGCCGCGTCGGCGAGCACCTCGACGTCCTCGGGCAGGCACACCGGGCTCACCAGCCCGGCGGCGTAGCGGGTGCGGTCGTTGACGACGTCGTCCGGGGCCAGCCGGACCGTGCAGGCGTCGAGCGCCTCCAGCAGGGCGAGCGGGTCGGGCAGCGAGCCCGCCGGCACGAGCACCGCGGCGATCGACCGGGCGTCCTCGCGCACCACCTCGTAGACCCGCACCGCCACGCAGCCGGTCCGGAGGTCGAGCAGCCGGGGCAGGTCGTCCGCGCTCGCGGCCCGGCCGCGGAGCCGGGCCACCTCGTGCGGCACGCCGCGGGCCAGCAGGTCGCGGTGCACGTCCAACGCAGCCCGCACGGGCAGCTCCTCCCTCGCCGACCGGGTCAGGGACGCCCGACCGTCCCACCCGCGGGCCGGTCCCGCAAGGGGCTCCCCCGGTTGGGCTCCCCGGTTAGGCTCGTGGCCCGTGCCCGCCCTGACCGAGCTCCAGCAGAACGCCGTTGGCGAGCTGCTGCGCGTCGCGCCGGTCGCGGTCGAGCTGGGCCAGCGCTTCGCCGCCGCCGGCCACGCGCTGCACCTGGTCGGCGGGTCGGTCCGCGACGCGCTGCTCGGCCGGCTCGGCGAGGACCTCGACTTCACGACCGGGGCCCGGCCGGAGCAGGTGCAGGTGGTGCTCGAGGGATGGGCCGAGGCGACCTGGGACACCGGCATCGCGTTCGGGACCGTCGGCGCCCAGCGGCGGGGCTTCCGGATCGAGATCACGACCTACCGCGCCGAGGCGTACGACCGCAGCTCGCGCAACCCGGTCGTGAGCTACGGCGACTCGCTGTCCGACGACCTGGCCCGGCGCGACTTCGCGGTCAACGCGATGGCCGTCGCGCTGCCGGACTGGAAGGCACCCGACGCGTTCGTCGACCCGTACGGCGGGATGGACGACCTCGCGGCCGAGCGGCTGCGGACGCCGGGGCGGCCGGAGGACTCCTTCGGCGACGACCCGCTGCGCATGCTGCGGGCGGCCCGGTTCGCCTCGCAGCTGGGCTTCGCGGTGCTGCCGGAGGTGGTCGCGGCGATGGCCGCGATGGCCGACCGGCTGGAGATCGTCAGCGTCGAGCGGATCGCCGACGAGCTGGCCAAGCTGCTGCTCGGCGCGCACCCGAGGGCCGGCCTCGAGCTGCTCGTCGACACCGGGCTGGCCGCCCACGTGCTGCCCGAGCTGCCGGCGTTGCGGCTGGAGATCGACGAGCACCACCAGCACAAGGACGTCTACGACCACACCCTGCAGGTGCTCGAGCGGGCGATCGCGCTCGAGCAGGACGGTCCGGACCTCGTGCTGCGGCTGGCCGCGCTGCTGCACGACATCGGCAAGCCGCGCACCCGTCGCAAGGAGCCGCAGGGCGGGGTCTCCTTCCACCACCACGAGGTCGTCGGGGCGTCGATGGCCCGCCGCCGGCTCAAGGCGCTGCGCTTCCCCAAGGACGTCGTCGCGGCGGTCACGCTGCTCACCGAGCTGCACCTGCGCTTCCACGGCTACGGGGTGGCGGGGGGGAAGGGGGCCGGCCAGCCGGGCACCTCGGCCTGGACCGACAGCGCGGTGCGCCGCTACGTGACCGACGCGGGCGACGAGCTCGACCGGCTGCACAAGCTGGTGCGGTCGGACTGCACCACCCGGAACCGCCGGCGCGCGGCCGCGCTCGCGGCGGCCTACGACGATCTCGAGGCACGCATCGCCCGGCTCTCCGAGCAGGAGGAGCTGGGCCGGATCCGACCTGACCTGACCGGCGACGACATCATGGCGCTGCTCGGCGTCGCGCCCGGCCCGGTGGTCGGCCGGGCCTACACGCACCTGCGCGAGCTGCGGATGGAGCACGGGCCGCTGCCCCGAGACCAGGCCGAGGCGGCGCTGCGGGCCTGGGCGCAGGAGCAGGGCCTGCCGCTCCCCTAGTCTGCTCGACCCGGTGACCGGGCTGGTCAGCCCGCTCGGCTGACGACCGGCTCGGGCGGCTCGACGCCGGCCCGGCGGGCGGTCATCACCGCGTACACGATCGCTGTCACCGCGTAGCCGCCGGCGACGATGCCGATGACGAGATAGCTCTTGCCGTCCGGCGGGAGGAGCACCGCGGCGGCCGCGGCGGCCGAGACGAAGCTGACGTTGAACAGCGTGTCGTAGAAGGAGAAGACGCGGCCGCGGAAGTCGTCGGCGACGCTCTCCTGCAGCAGCGTGTCGATGCAGATCTTGCTGGCCTGCGCCGCGAAGCCGAGGAAGAAGGCGGCCACGAGGAAGAAGCCGTGCGTGTACGGCAGCCCGAAGACCACCTCGACGACCGCGGCGACGGAGAAGACCACGACGATCCAGGCCTGCGTGCCGATCCGGCGGGTCACCGCGGGGGTGACGACCGCGGCGAGCACCCCGCCGACGACGCTGACGACCACCACCTCGCCGAGGCCGGCGAAGCCCAGGCCGATGTGGCCGTCCTCGGTGTAGAGCAGCAGCGTCGTGACGAAGGACAGCCCGTAGAAGAAGCGGTGCGCGCTGATCGCGGCGAGCCCCCGGAAGGCCGGACCGCGGCTTCGCACGTGCTGGGCGCCCTGCGCGACCCCGCGGGCCACGGCGGCGAGGGCCTGCCGGAGGCGCACGTGCAGCGGCGGGTCGTCCGGCCCGAGCAGGTCGGCGTCGAGGCGAGAGGCGGCGAGGGCGGCGACCGCGTAGAGC
>JAJAYV010000015.1 GCA_026786045.1 Frankiaceae bacterium
AGACCGGCTTGCTGAAGGCCTGCCGGACCTCGTCGAGCTTTTCGATGACCTCGTGCGTGCCGGCGTTGACCGCCCAGGAGGCCTGCGGCTCCAGCCGCAGGCGCGCGCCGTTGGCGCCGCCGCGCTTGTCCGTGGTGCGGTAGGAGGCCGCGGCCGACCAGGCTGTGTGCGCCAGCTGGGAGACCGTCAGGCCCGACGCCAGGATCTGCTGCTTGAGCTCCGCGACGTCGGACCCGCCGACCAGCTCGTGGTCCACGGCTGGGACCGGGTCCTGCCAGATCAGCTCCTCCTGCGGCACGTCCGGGCCCAGGTAGCGGCTCTTCGGCCCCATGTCGCGGTGCAGCAGCTTGAACCAGGCGCGGGCGTACTGGTCGGCGAAGTACTCCGGGTCGTCATGGAACCGCTCGGAGATGGCCCGGAACTCCGGGTCGGCGATGAGCGCGACGTCGGTGGTGGCCATCATCGTGGGGACCTTCTTACCCGGGACGTGCGCGTCGGGGGCGAGGTCCTCCGGCGCCGGGTCCTTGGCCTTCCACTGCTTGGCGCCGGCGGGGCTCTCGGTCAGCTCCCACTCGTACTTGAACAGCAGGTCGAAGTAGCCGTTGTCCCACTGGGTCGGGTTGACCGTCCAGGCGCCCTCGAGGCCGGAGGTGATGGTGTCCTCGGCCTTGCCCTTGCCGAACTCGCTCTTCCAGCCGATGCCGCCGGAGTGCACCGGGCAGCCCTCGGGCTCGGTCCCGACCAGCGACGGGTCGCCGCCGCCGTGGGCCTTGCCGAAGGTGTGGCCGCCGGCGATAAGGGCCACGGTCTCCTCGCTGTTCATCCCCATGCGGCTGAAGGTGACCTTGATGTCGTGCGCCGAGGCGACCGGGTCCGGCTGGCCCTGCGGGCCCTCCGGGTTGACGTAGATCAGGCCCATCGTGACGGCCCCGAAATCGCCCTCGTCGAGATCGAGCGGGTTGCCGCCGCTGTAGCGCTCGTCACCCAGCCAGGTGTCCTCCGGACCCCAGAAGACCTCCTCGGGCTGCCACACGTCCTCGCGGCCGAAAGCGAAGCCGAAGGTCTTCAGCCCCATGTCGTCGTGCGCGACGTTGCCGGCGAGCACGAGCAGGTCGGCCCATGACAGCGAGCGGCCGTACTTCTGCTTGACGGGCAGGAGCAGCCGGCGGGCCTTGTCGAGGTTGGCGTTGTCCGGCCAGCTGTTGAGGGGCGCGAAGCGCTGCTCACCGGCGCCACCGCCACCGCGGCCGTCGGCGCTGCGGTAGGTGCCGGCGGCGTGCCATGACATACGGATGAACAGGCCGCCGTAGTGGCCCCAGTCCGCGGGCCACCAGTCCTGCGAGGTGCGCATGACCGAGACGAGATCGGCCTTGACCGCCGCGACGTCCAGCGCCTGGACGGCCGTCTTGTAGTCGAAGTCCTCGCCGAGCGGGTTGGCCGCGGGGTCGGTCCGGTTCAGGACCTGCAGGTCGACCTGGTTCGGCCACCAGTCCTGGTTGTTGCGGGGCCGGTTGGTCACCTGCGGCTCCGGCGCGGAGATCGCCGGGTTCTCGCTCTCGCTCGTGCTCGCGGTGTCGGGGTCGGTCACGTCGTACCTCTCTGCTGTCGTGCGGCTGGACTCAGGACGTCTGGGGCGGTCGCGCAGCCGGGGCAGTGGCCCCAGTAGACGACCTCGGCCTCGTCGATGTCGAAGCCGGCGTCGTCGGAGGCGGTCAGGCAGGGCGGATGGCCGACGGCGCAGTCGACGTCGGCGATGGCGCCGCAGGCGCGGCAGACCGCGTGGTGGTGGTTGTCGCCGACCCGGGCCTCGTAGCGGGCCACCGAGCCGGGCGGCTGGATGCGCCGGACCAGGCCGACGTCGGTCAGCGTGCGCAGCACGTCGTAGACGGCCTGGTGGGACACCGCACCCAGCCGACGCCGGGCCAGCACGATGATGGCGTCGGTGTCGGCGTGCGCGTTCTCGTCCACCACCGACAGCACCGCCACCCGCGGGCGCGTCACGCGCAGCGCGGCGCCGCGCAGCTCGCGCTCGACGTCGCTGGGGGAGGGCACGCCCTGCAGTGTGTCCCATCTTCTTGACTCGATCAAGTCACGGCGCGTCGTGGTCCGGTCACCGGGTCAGGTCGGCGGCGCGGCCGAGGGCTGGGCGAGGGCTAGGCGGACGTCGCCGGGCGGCGGTCCGCCCACGGCGCCGCCTGCTCGAGCGCGGACGCGACGCGCACCAGGACGTCCTCGCGGCCGAACTCCGCCACGAGCTGGACGCCGACCGGCAGCCCCTCGGCCGTCCAGTGCAGCGGCAGGCTGACCGCTGGCTGGCCGGTGACGTTGAACTGCGCGGTGTACGGGATGTAGCTCGCGATCCGCTGGCCCTCGTGCTCGCCGGTCATCCAGCCGATCTCCGGCGGTGGAGCGCCGACCGTGGGCGTGACGAGCAGGTCGAAGTCCGCGCCGCCCTCCTCGGCTGACGCCCACCACATCGACATCCGGCGCACCCACGCGCCGAGCCACATCCGTGCGGCGAGGTAGTCCTTCGCGCGCAGGTCGTCGCCGACCAGCCGGTAGTACGCGTTGCGCGGCTCGAGCTCAGCGTCCGTGATCGGTCGGCCGAGCGCCTCGGTGAGCGCCTGCATCGTCAGCGCGGTGTCGGCGGCGATGGTCGTGATGAAGGGCGAGTTGAAGCCCTCGTCGAACATTGGCTCGGGGTGGGCGATCTCGACGTCGCAGCCGAGCTGCTCGAGCAGCTGCCCGGTGCGCGCGACCGCCTTCTTGCACTCGTCGTCGGACAGGTAGGGGCTGCCGGCAGGTGGGGCGTCGAGCAGCCCGACGCGCAGCCGGCCGACCGGGGCGCCGACCTCCTCCGTCAACGGGCGGGCCAGCGGCGGCGCCCAGTAGGGGTCACCCGGCATCGGCCGGCCGATCACGTCGAGGACCCCGGCGCTGTCGCGCACGGTGCGGCTGACGACGCCGTCGATGGTCGCGCCGGCCCAGCCCTCGCCGATGTCCGGGCCCTGCGACACCCGGGCCCGGGTCGGCTTGAGGCCGACCAGCCCGCACTCGCTGGCGGGGATGCGGATCGAGCCGCCGCCGTCGTTGGCGTGCGCGACCGGCACCAGCCCCGCGGCGACGGCCGCTGCCGACCCGCCGCTGGAGCCCCCGGTCGAGCGGCCGAGGTCGTACGGGTTGCGGCAGGGGCCGTTCGCGACCGGCTCGGTGGTCACGGTGGTGCCGAACTCGGGGACGTTCGTACGGCCCAGGAAGACCAGGCCGGCGGCGCGGAAGCGCGAGGCGAGGTGGCTGTCGGTCGGCCAGACGTGGCCGGCGTCGCGCAGGAAGGAGGTGCCGTAGTTCGTCGCCTCCCCCGCGACGTGACAGCCGAGGTCCTTGAGCAGCATCGGCACGCCGCGGAACGGCCCGTCCGGCAGCTCGCCTGCCGCCTCCTCGCGCGCCGCGGCGAAGCGGTCGTGCACGACGGCGTTGATCTGCGGCACCCGCTCGATCCGGGCGATCGCGTCCTCGACCAGCTCGCTCGCGCTGGCCTGCCCCGTGCGCACGAGCTCGGCCTGGGCGGTGGCGTCCATCCACGTGGTGTCGGTCATGCGGCGGAACCTAGCGCGGGTGGTCGTAGAACCCGCGCCCGGTCTTCTCGCCGAGCCGGCCCTCGGCGATGAGCTCACGCAGCAGCCGTCGCGGTCCGTCGGACACCCCGAGCCGCTCGGCGGCGTAGTGCTCCTCGATGTCGAGCACGACGTCGAGCCCGACCGTGTCCATCCGTGCGAACGGACCGCGGTCGGTGCCGAGGTTGAGCCGGAACAGCTCGTCGACCTCCTCCGGCGTCGCCACGCCCTCCGCGACCACGGCCAGCGCCTCACGTTTGATTGCCGCCCAGATCCGGTTGTAGATGAAGCCGGTGCTCTCGCGGCGCACCTGGAACGGCTGCAGCCCGTGGTCGGGCAGGACGTCCATGAGCAGCCGGACCACGGCGGGATCGGTCCGCCCGCAGGACATCACCTCGACGGCGGTGCGCTCGGGCGGCATGTAGAAGTGCGTGTTGACCAACCGCTGCGGCCGTCGGACGGCGTCGACCAGCCGGCTGGTCGGGTAGGACGAGGAGTTGCTCGCGAGCACCGCGTCGGGCGGGGCGAGGCGGTCGAGCTCGGTGAACAGCGGCCGCTTCACCTCGAGCCGCTCGGGCACCGCCTCGACGACCAGCCAGACGTCGTCGACCGCCTGCGCCAGGTCGTCCACGGCGCGAACGGTCCCCGGGGTGCCGCCGACCCGCGCGGCGACCTCGGGCAGCCGCTCCTGCGCCCAGCGGACGGCAGCGTTGCGCTGCTCGTGCGAGGGGTCGCTGATCCGCACCTCGCCGCCGCGGGTGGCGAGCATCAGCGCGATCCGCCGCCCGAGCGTGCCGGCGCCGACCACGGCGACCGGCCGGCGGGCGGCGTCAGCGCGGTCCGGCACCATCGTCACAGGTCGACGTAGTGCTCGACCTGCGGCGGCGCGGCGAAGTGCGGGCCGATGAGCGCGCGCCACTGCGGGAAGCGGTCGCTGTCCCGGAAGACCTGATGGTCCTCGACGCTGTCCCACTCCACGAGCAGCACGAAGCGGGTCGGCGTCTCGACCCCGCGGGTCATCCGCATGGAGCGGCAGCCGGGGGTGTCGCCGACCAGCTCCCTCGCCTGCGCGTACGCCGCGGCGAACGCCTGCTCGGACCCGGGGGTGACGTCGATGAGCGCGACTTCGAGGACCATCGGCCCACCGTGCCACACGCCGCTCAGCGGGTCAGGGCCACCGCCCGCTGCCACGTGGTCGTCGGCACCGGCGCCGGCTCGGGGACCCGCGCACGCTCCCGGCACTCGGCGATCGCGCCGTCGAGCATCGTGCGCAGCCGCTCGTCCGGCGACGGGATCACCGCGACCGCCGCGCTCCTCGTGGCGATCCGCACGATGCCCGGGGCGCCGTGCCGGCAGAAGTGCTTCACCGACGTCTTCTGCGGCTCGAGGCTGCGGCGCACAGTGAACGCCGCGGCCCACCGGCCGGCCTGCGGCACGTCGTCGAGGCCGCGGGCGATGCGCCGTCGTACAG
>JAJAYV010000016.1 GCA_026786045.1 Frankiaceae bacterium
CAACGCGTTCCGCGAGCGCGAGATGATCCTCGACGTCCTCGAGATGATCACCGGCCTGCGGATGAACCACGCGTACGTCCGTCCGGGCGGGCTGGCCCAGGACCTGCCGCCCGGCGCGGTGGAGAAGATCCGCGAGCTGCTTGCGGTCCTGCCCGGCAAGCTCGGCGGGATCGACGACCTGCTCACCGGCAACCCGATCTGGCAGGCGCGCACGCAGAAGATCGCCCACCTCGACGTGCAGGGCTGCCTCGCCCTCGGCGTCACCGGTCCGGTGCTGCGATCGGCCGGCCTGGCCTGGGACCTCCGCAAGACCGACCCGTACTGCGGCTACGAGAACTACGAGTTCGACGTGGCGACGCACACCGACGCCGACTGCTGGGGGCGCTTCCTGGTCCGCAAGCAGGAGATGCACGAATCGCTGAAGATCATCGAGCAGGCGCTGGACCAGCTCCCGGACGGCCCGGTCATGGTGGCGGACACCAAGATCGCCTGGCCGGCGCAGCTCGCCCTCGGCTCGGACGGCCTGGGCCAGTCGCTGGACCACGTCAAGAAGATCATGGGGACCTCGATGGAGGCGCTCATCCACCACTTCAAGCTGGTCACCGAGGGCTTCCGGGTCCCGGCCGGCCAGGTCTACACAGCGGTGGAGTCGCCCCGGGGCGAGCTCGGGATGCACGTGGTCAGCGACGGCGGCACGCGGCCGTACCGCGTCCACGTGCGCGACCCCAGCTTCACGAACCTGCAGGCCACGGCGGCGATGTGCGAGGGCGGCATGCTCTCGGACGCCATCGCCGCGGTCGCCTCGATCGACCCGGTCATGGGAGGAGTCGACCGATGACGGTCGCCGACGGCGGGGCCGCTCCGGCTCTCACGGAGCAGACCCGCGAGGAGATGCGCGCGATCATCGCGCGCTACCCCAAGCCGCGCTCCGCACTGCTGCCGATGCTCCACCTCGCGCAGTCCGTCGAGGGATACGTCAGCCCCGACGGCATCACGATGTGCTCTGAGGAGCTCGGCCTCACCAAGGCCGAGGTCGGCGCGGTCGCGACCTTCTACACGATGTACCGGCGCAAGCCGGCCGGCGAGTACCACGTCGGCGTCTGCACCAACACGCTCTGCGCGGTGCTCGGCGGGGACGCGATCCTGGACTCCCTGAAGGAGCACCTCGGCATCGGCCACAACGAGACGACCGAGGACGGCCGGATCAGCCTCGAGCACGTCGAGTGCAACGCCGCGTGCGACTACGCGCCCGTCGTGATGGTCAACTGGGAGTTCTACGACAACCAGACACCTTCGTCCGCAAGGGATCTCGTCGACGCCGCGCGCGCCGGCAACCCGCCGCCGCCGACCCGCGGCCCGAACAGCCTGTGCACCTTCAAGCAGGCCTCCCGGGTCCTCGCCGGCTTCCCGGACGGCCGGGCGAACGAAGGCGTCCAGGCCGGCCCGGCCACGCTGGCCGGCCTCGAGCTGGCCAAGGCGCGCGGCGACCGCGCTCCTGCGATGCCCGGCACCGACGCCCCCGCCTACCCGAGCTCCAGCAGTCAGGACGCCTGATGGTCTTCACCCCGGTCCTGTCGGCCCACTGGGACGACACCGACTCCTTCACCCTGGACGGCTACGTCCGGCACGGCGGCTACACCGCGCTGCCGAAAGCGCTGGCGATGGATCCCGACGCGGTCATCGCGCTGGTCAAGGACTCCGGCCTGCGCGGCCGCGGCGGCGCCGGCTTCCCGACCGGGATGAAGTGGGGCTTCATCCCGCAGGGCAACGAGGGCCAGGGCGCCAAGCCGCACTACCTCGTCGTCAACGCCGACGAGTCCGAGCCGGGGACCTGCAAGGACACCCCGTTCCTCATGGCCAACCCGCACGCGCTGATCGAGGGCGTGGCGATCGCGTCGTACGCGATCCGGTCGAGCTTCGCGGTCATCTACGTCCGCGGCGAGATCGTGCACGTCATCCGACGGCTGCAGCAGGCCGTGCTCGACGCCTACGCCGCCGGCCATCTCGGCAAGGACATCGGCGGGTCGGGCTTCGACCTGGACGTCATCGTCCACGCCGGCTCCGGCGCCTACATCTGCGGCGAGGAGACGGCGCTGCTCGACTCGCTCGAGGGCTACCGCGGCCAGCCGCGGCTGCGCCCGCCGTTCCCGGCCACGCACGGCCTCTACGCGAGCCCGACGGTCGTCAACAACGTCGAGTCCATCGCCAGCGTCCCGAGCATCGTGCTCGGCGGCGCGCAGTGGTTCTCGAGCATGGGGACCGAGAAGAGCAAGGGCTACACGCTCTACTCCCTGTCCGGTCACGTGAAGACACCCGGGCAGTACGAAGCCCCGCTGGGCATCACGCTGCGTCAGCTGCTCGACCTGTCCGGTGGCATGCGCGAGGGACACGAGCTGAAGTTCTGGACGCCGGGCGGCTCGTCCACGCCGCTGCTCACCGCCGAGCACCTCGACGTTCCGCTGGACTACGAGGGCGTCGCCGCCGCCGGCTCCATGCTCGGCACCAAGGCGCTGCAGTGCTTCGACGAGACCACCTGCGCCGTGCGGGCGATCCTGCGCTGGACCGAGTTCTACGCGCACGAGTCCTGCGGCAAGTGCACGCCCTGCCGGGAGGGCACCTTCTGGATGGTGCAGATCCTGCAGCGACTCGAGGCCGGCACCGGCACCGAGGAGGACATCGTGACGCTGCTCGACACCTGCGACAACATCTTCGGGCGGGCGTTCTGCGCCCTCGCCGACGGTGCGACGAGCCCCATCGTCAGCGGGGTCCAGTACTTCCGCGACGAGTTCGTCGCGCACATCACGAACCGCGGCTGCCCGTTCGACCCGGTGGCCTCCACCGTCTTCTCTGGAGCTCTTGCGTGACGGTCACCTCCCCGAGCACCGCTGACGTGGACCCCACGGACCTCGTCACGCTCACGATCGACGGCTTCGAGGTCCAGGTCCCCAAGGGCACCCTGGTCATCCGCGCGGCCGAGCTGCTCGGCATCCAGATCCCGCGCTTCTGCGACCACCCGCTGCTCGACCCGGTCGGCGCCTGCCGCCAGTGCATCGTCGAGGTGGAGGGCCAGCGCAAGCCGCTGACGTCCTGCACCACCACCGTCACCGAGGGCATGGTCGTGAAGACCCAGCTCACCAGCCCGATCGCCGAGAAGGCCCAGCGCGGCATCCTCGAGATGCTGCTCATCAACCACCCGCTGGACTGCCCGGTCTGCGACAAGGGCGGCGAGTGCCCGCTGCAGAACCAGACGATGACGAACGGGCCCGGCGACTCGCGCTTCGTCGACGTCAAGCGCACCTTCCCCAAGCCGATCGCCATCAGCAGCCAGGTGCTGCTCGACCGCGAGCGCTGTGTGCTGTGCGCGCGCTGCACCCGCTTCAGCCAGCAGGTCGCCGGCGACCCGTTCATCGAGCTGTTCGAGCGCGGCGCCCTGCAGCAGGTCGCGATCTACACCGACCAGCCGTTCGAGAGCTACTTCTCGGGCAACACCGTGCAGATCTGCCCGGTCGGGGCGCTGACCGGCGCGGCCTACCGCTTCCGCGCCCGGCCGTTCGACCTGGTCTCCACACCGATGGTGTGCGAGCACTGCGCGTCGGGCTGCGCGCTGCGCACCGACCACCGCCGCGGCAAGGTGCTGCGCCGGCTGGCCGGCGACGACCCGCAGGTCAACGAGGAGTGGAACTGCGACAAGGGCCGCTGGGCCTTCACCTACGCGCAGCAAGGCGACCGCATCGCCACCCCGCTCGTCCGCGACTACGCCACCGGCCAGCTGGTTCAGGCGTCGTGGACCGAGGCGGTTGGCCGTGCGGCCGAGGGCCTGCGGCTGGCCCGTGCCGAGGGCGGCGTGGGCGTGCTGCCCGGCGGCCGCCTGACGGTCGAGGACGCCTACGCCTACGCGAAGTTCGCCCGCGTCGTGCTCGGCACCAACGACGTCGACGCGCGCGTGCGGCCGCACTCCGCCGAGGAGCAGGACTTCCTCGCCACGTACGTCGCCGGCCGCTACGCCGGCCAGCCGGGCGTGGTCACCTACGCGGACCTGGAGTGCGCCCCCGCTGTGCTGCTCGCCGGCTTCGAGCCGGAGGAGGAGTCGCCGATCGTCTTCCTGCGGCTGCGCAAGGCCGTGCGCCGCACCGGCACCCGCGTCTTCACCGTCGCGCCGTTCCGCTCCCCGGGCTCGGTCAAGACGGCCGCCCGGCTGCTGCAGACCGCGCCCGGCGCCGAGGCCATCGCGCTCGCGGGTCTGCTCGGTGCGGCCGAGGGCGTCGCCGGTGAGGCCGCGCGAGGCGAACGGGGCGATCGCGTGGACGGCGGTGCGG
>JAJAYV010000017.1 GCA_026786045.1 Frankiaceae bacterium
CGCGCGACCAGCGTCCTGACCGCCGTCGACGCCAAGGACCCCAGCACGCTGCAGGTCACCAAGACCCTCACCGTCGAGATCGAGGGCGAGTCCAAGCCGGCGCTGGTCGCCGACTGGGTCACCCGCCTGGTCTACGGCTGAGCATGCCGTCGCTCCTGCCCGGGCCGGTCGGGATCTGGACGGCTGCCCTGGACGCGCTCGAGGTCCCGGCCGCCCAGGACCAGGTCGCCGCGCTCGACGAGCAGGGCTGGGACGCCCTGTGGTTCGGTGAGGCGTACGGCCGCGAGGCCTTCACCGCCGCTTCGCTCTACCTGGCGGCCAGCCGCCGGATGGCGGTCGCCACGGGCATCGCCAGCATCTACGGGCGCGACGCCGTGTCGGCCAACGCCGGTGCGCGCACGCTCGAGGCGGCCTTCCCCGGCCGCTTCGTGCTGGGCCTGGGCGTCAGCCACGCGCCGCTCGTCGAACGCATGCGTGGGCACTCCTACGGCAAGCCGGTCGCGGCGATGCGGGACTACCTCGACGCGCTCGACGCCGCGCCCTACCTCGCCGCCGGCGGGCAGACCCCGCCGCCGCGGGTGGTCGCGGCGCTCGGCCCGAAGATGCTGGAGCTGTCGCGCGACCGGGCGCAGGGCGCGCACCCGTACCTCACGACGCCGGAGCACACCGCCTCCGCGCGTGAGGTCCTGGGCGAGGGGCCGCTACTCGCCGTCGAGCAGGCGGTCGTGCTGTCCGACGACCGCGACGAGGTGCGCCGGCGCGCGCACTGGCACCTGGAGATCTACACCGGCCTGCCGAACTACCGGAACAGCTGGTTCCGACAGGGCTTCGTCGAGCAGGACGCCGTGCGGGGCGGCAGCGACCGACTCAAGGACGCACTCGTCGTCGGCGGCGAGGAGGCGATCCTGGAGCGGGTGCAGGCCCACCTCGACGCGGGCGCCGACCACGTCTGCCTGCAGGTGCTCGGACCGGACGCCTTCACCGCGCCGTCGCAGGACTGGGCCCGGCTCGCGCCGGTCGTCGCGGGGCTGAGGCGCTGAGCGCTCCCACGACGCCCCGAGGGGGATGACGAGCTCGAGCTGCTCCTGCGCCGTGCCGGCGACGGCTGGGTGGTCGTGCGTACGTATGAGGTCTGCCTGCAGGTCGGCTGCCCGTAGTCCACAGGTCGCGGAAGTACCTGGCGCAGAGCGGAACTGGTGGGCACCCTCGTGACATGGCGACGAAAGGGGCGCACGATGAGAGCCATGACGACGACGATCCCTGCCGGGCCGTGGACGGTCGACGACCTTGACGCCCTCCCCGAGGGGACCGGCGTCCGGTACGAGCTCATCGACGGGGCGCTGCTCGTGAGCGCTGAGCCGTCGCTGCAGCACCAGCGGGTCAACGGCCGCCTGCTGCGCCTCCTGCAGGATGCTGCGCCCGCCGAGATCGAGGTCTTCCTGCCCATCGACGTGCGGCTGTCGCCCGTGCGTCAGGTCGCCCCCGACATCAGCGTGGTGCGGCGGTCGGACGCCACCGGGCGGCGGCTCGCCGGAGTCCCGCTGCTGGTCGTCGAGGTGCAGTCGCCCAGCACTCGCGCCGTCGAGCTGACGTTGAAGCGGCAGGTGCTCGAGGAGGCCGGTGTGCCGTCGTACTGGCTGGTCGAGCCGGACGACCTGGTGCTCACCGCGCTCGAGCTCGTCGACGGGCGCTACGAGCAGGTGGCGCAGGTGCACGGCGACGAGGCGTTCGACGCGCGCCGGCCCTTCCCGGTGCGGGTGGTGCCGGCGCAGCTCAGCCGCTGAGGTCGTCGAGCAGGCGCGCGAGCGGCCGTACGGCGACGGCCACGGGGTCCACGGCGCCCTCGGCGACGGCCGTGAGCACGAGCCCGTCCAGGGCAGCCAGCAGCAGCCGGCATCCGGAGGGGGTGACCGGGCGGCCGCAGCGACCGAGGGACTGCGCGATGAGGACGCGCAGCTCGGCGTTCCCGTCGGCGACCTGGTCGCGCAGGGCGGGCACCCGGCCGGCCTGGACGTACCGCTCGTAGAAGGTGGTCAGCCCCGTGACCGTGGGCGCCGGGCCGAGGACGACCTCGGCGAGCGTGCGGGCGGCCGCGGTGGGGCTGGTCCGGCGCGCGGGCAGCGCCTGGACGGTGGCCCGGGCCTGGTCGAGCCAGCGCTCCGTCAGCTCCCCGGCCGCCGCGAGGACGAGGGCCTCGACGGTGGGGAAGTAGTGCGTCGTGCTGGCCACCGGCACGCCCGACCGCGCCGACAGCGCCCGGTGGGTGAGGGCGTCGAAGCCCTCGTCGAGCAGCAGGTCCGCTGCTGCCGTACGCAGGACGAGCAGGCGGCGCTGCCCCCGGACGTTCACGCCGGGCTCGCCACGCGCAGGCCGACCACCCCGGCGACGATGAGGGCGATCGACGTCAGCCGCAGCGGTGTGGCCGACTCGCCGAGCAGCGCCACCCCGAGCAGCGCGGTGCCTGCGGCGCCGATGCCCGTCCAGACGGCGTAGGCGGTCCCGACGGGCAGGTCGCGCAGGGCGGTGGCGAGCAGGCCGAAGCTCAGCACGGCGAACACGCCGAAGGCCACGGACGCGCGCGCGTTCGTGAAACCTTCGCTGGCCTTCAGGCTCAGCGCCATGCCGATCTCGAACACGCCGGCCAGGACGAGCAGCAACCACGCCACGGAGTCCACCTCTCAGAGTTGGAACAAGTGTACGGGTTGATCGTCAGCCGTGCAGGTGGCCCACAGCGGCGACCGGTAGGCCGGTGCGGTGGCAGGTCCAGAACGGGTCCGGCCCGAGGTCCGGCTCGACGAACAGCGCGTGGCCGTCCCGCTCCGGGCAGGACGGCTCGGTGCAGCGCGGCCACATCGGATCGAGCTCGTGCACCGCCTCCTGGACGTCCTGGGCGACCAGCCCGAGGACGTGCGGCGCGCCGTCCGCCCACTGCGACAGCCACCAGGCGCGCTGGGTGACCGCGTCCTGCAGCGCCGCCTCCCACAGCGGGGAGGCCAGGTCACGCCGCAGCGCCGCGCGCGCTTCCGCGAGCGCCGGGTGCGGCACGCTCAGCTCGAGAGCACGTCGTCGGCGTCGACGATCGTGTAGGCGTAGCCCTGCTCGGCAAGGAAGCGCTGCCGATGCGCGGCGTACTCCTGGTCCAGGGTGTCGCGGCTGACCACGGAGTAGAAGTGCGCGGTGCGGCCGTCCTCCTTCGGGCGCAGGACCCGGCCGAGGCGCTGGGCCTCCTCCTGCCGCGAGCCGAACGTGCCGCTGATCTGGATCGCGATGGTCGCCTCAGGCAGGTCGATGGAGAAGTTCGCGACCTTGCTGACGACCAGTCCGGGGATCTCCTTGCGGCGGAACAGGTCGTAGAGCCGCTCGCGCTCGGCGTTCTTGGTCGAGCCCTGGATGATGGGCATGTCCAGGGCGGCGCCGACCTCCTCGAGCTGGTCCAGGTAGGCGCCGATCACGAGCACCTGGTCGTCGTGCCGCTCGACCAGCTTGCGGATGACCGCGATCTTCGTGTGCGCCGTTGCGGCGATCTTGTACTTCTCCTCGGGCTCGGCGGTCGCGTAGCCCAGCCGCTCGGCGTCGGTCATCGTGACCCGCACCTCGGTGCAGTCGGCGGGCGCGATCCAGCCCTGGCTCTCGATGTCCTTCCACGGCGCGTCGAAGCGCTTGGGGCCGATCAGGCTGAAGACGTCGCCCTCGCGGCCGTCCTCGCGCACCAGCGTCGCGGTGAGCCCGAGCCGCCGGCGTGACTGCAGGTCGGCGGTCATCCGGAAGACCGGCGCGGGCAGCAGGTGCACCTCGTCGTAGACGACCAGGCCCCAGTCGCGGGCCCCGAACAGCTCGAGGTGGGCATACTCGCCCTTCTTGCGCGTGGTCATGATCTGGTAGGTCGCGATGGTGACCGGCTTGATCTCCTTCTTCTCGCCGGAGTACTCGCCGATCTCCTCCTCGGTCAGGGTTGTGCGCTTGAGCAGCTCGCTCTTCCACTGCCGGCCGCTGACGGTGTTCGTGACGAGGATGAGCGTGGTCGCACCGGCGCGGGCCATCGCCGCTGCGCCGACCAGCGTCTTGCCGGCGCCGCAGGGCAGGACCACCACGCCGGACCCGCCGTGCCAGAAGCCGTCGACGGCCAGCGACTGGTAGTCGCGCAGCTCCCAGCCGTCCTGCACCAGGCCTATCTCGTGCGCCTCGCCGTCGACGTAGCCGGCCAGGTCCTCGGCCGGCCAGCCGACCTTGAGCAGCGCCTGCTTGAGCCGGCCGCGCTCGGACGGGAAGGCGAGGCAGGTCTCCGGGTCGAGGCGCGCGCCGAGCATCGGGCTGACCTTCTTGTTGCGCACCACCTCCTCGAGCACCGCCCGGTCGGTCGTGCGCAGCACCAGCCCGTGCACCGGGTCCTGCTCCAGGCGCAGCCGGCCGTAGCGGTCCATCGTGTCGGCGACGTCGACGAGCAGGGCGTGCGGGACGGCGTAGCGGCTGAACCGCACCAGCGCGTCGACGACCTGCTCAGCGTCGTGACCGGCGGCGCGGGCGTTCCACAGGCCGAGCGGCGTGAGGCGGTAGGTGTGCACGTGCTCGGGCGAGCGCTCGAGCTCGGCGAAGGGCGCGATCGCCATCCGGCACTCGGCGGCGAGCGGGTGGTCCACCTCCAGCAGGAGGGTCTTGTCGGACTGGACGATGAGCGGGCCGTCGGGGGGGTTCACCACGAGAGTGTCCAACGCCGGGCGGCCGCGGTCTGATCCCCGACCGCCGCCCACCCCCGGTTGATCCACGTGAGGTCGTACGTGGATCCGGGCCGCGGATCCACCAGGAAGGTCACGTGGATCACCAAGGAGGAGGGGTGGATCATCAGGGGGGCGGGGGTGACGGGGTCGGTGCGTCCTCGACGTCGGCGACGCCGGTCACGCGGTGCAGCGCGAAGGTGCGGTCCTCCTGGCGCAGGTGGTCCCAGGCGGTGACGAAGCCGCCCTCGACCCCGCGCGGCTCGACGACCCGCGAGGTCGCCCGGCCCTGCGCGTCGACGTAGCCGAGCCACACCTGGCGGCGCTCGCGCGCGGCGGACTGCAGGAAGGCCAGCGTGTCCGCCGTCGTGGAGCGGGTCGTCGTCACCGGCGCCCGCCGGGCTGCCCGCGCCGCCAGATCTCCTGCGCGCAAGGCGATCACAGACAGTGCGGCATGCTCGGCGTCGAACGAGTGCTCGGTGCTGCGGTGCGGACGGGGCCGCAGCTGGGTGCGTCGCGCCTCGCGCCTGGCCAGCAGCAGCGCGCCGTCCGGCGCCTCTGCCGCCGGTGCGTAACCGGCGGCGCGCAGGGCCTCGAGCACGACGTCGAGCGGCGAGCTGCTGACCAGAACGGTCGGCGCGAGCCGGCGCAGCCGCAGCGGTCTGGTCCGCTTGGCGGCCAGCACCTCCGACAGCAGCGCCTCGTCGTCGCAGCGGACGTAGGCGTTGGCGACGCCGACCCGCATCCGGCCGTGCCGGCGGGCCACGTCGTCGATGAGGTACGTCAGCGACTGCGGGACGGGGGTACGCGACCGGGTGCGGAACAGCTCGTGCAGGTCGCTCGCGCTGCGCCCGGCGTCGAGCGCGCGGCGCACCGAGGTCTCGCTCACCCGGTAGACGGTCGCGCCGCCGGTGGACTCGACGTCGGCGACGAGCGCGACGGCCTGCGCCAGCTCACGCTCCAGGGGGCCGGGGGCGACGACGGTCAGGTCGGGCTGGACGAGCACGTGGTCGAGCGGCTCGGGCAGCCGGTGGCCCAGCAGCCTCGCGGCGCCCTTGTCGTCACCGGCCAGGAGTGCGCGCCCGGCGGCCGAGAGCCCGCCGCGTCCGGTCACGCCGAGCAGCTCGGCCTCGGCGAGGGTCCAGCCGTGCACCCGGTCGCGCAGTCGCCCGCCGCGCCGGGGCGCCGACCAGACCAGGCGCTCGGTGAGGCTCTCTCGGCTGGCCGCCCGGCCGGCAGGCACCTCGGCCAGCTGATCGAGCACACGGCGGCGCTCGGCGGGCAGCGCGGGGCGCTCCAGCTCGAGGCCGAGCGGGGCGAGCACCTTGTCGCGCTCGTCGCGCTCCCCGGCCAGCGCCGCCAGCCGTGACATCGCCAGCCACGCCTGCGCCAGGGCCGTCCAGCGCAGCTCGGGTGGCAGCGCCAGCCAGGTGTCGTACGCGCGGGTCGGGACCCACTCCGGGTCCAGCCCCGCGGTCTGGTCGAGCAGCCCGGCGGCGGCCACCACCTCGACGAGCAGCGCAACGGACGGCTCGGTCAGGTCGAGCTCCTTCCCGACCCGCTTGAGCTCGCGCACGCCGATGCCGCCGGCCCGCAGCACCGACGGCGGGGTCGCCGCCCACAGCTCGAGCAGCCCCTCGGCCTTGGCCACCAGCGCGGCGGCGCTGTGTGCGGCGGCGTCGTCCAGGCCCTTGACGGCGGTCGTCTCGAGCGGCGGCGGGTCGGCGGACAGGCTGCCGAGCACCCGCTCGCCGCGCACGAGCACGCCCACCTCGCGGGGCAGCTCGACGGTGCTGTCGTCCACCGGCACGAGCAGGCCGTGGGCGAGCAGCCAGCGGACGGGGGAGTCGGCGCTCGCCGGTGTCGCCGGCCGCATCGCATCGCGCACCTGCCCCAGCGGCGAGCCGGCGGCGAGCGTCTCGAGCACTCGCCGCTCGTCGGCGCCGACGGTGGTCAGCAGCGCGCCGAGCCGGGCCGGGTCGTTGAACAGGTCGACCAGGCCGCCGACGCCGTCCACCCCGAGGGTCTGCGCAACCGGCGCCACGTCCTTGACCCGCAGCCGGGTGAGCAGCGTCGCGACCGGACGACCGAGACCGGCCGCCGCCGGGGCGACGACGTCGCGGACCGGCCCGACGACGCGCAGCGACGCATGCGTCCCCCACACCAGCGCGAGGTCCCGCAGCCGGTCCACCCCCGCCGCGACCTGCTCGGCGGTGGCTGCCTCGCCGACCAAGGCCAGCAGGTCGTCGTACGGCGTCGCGGTCTCGGTGCCGGACGCGAGGACGAGCCCGTCGAGCAGGGCCAGGACGAAGGCGTCGAGCTGCTCGAGCGCGCGCAGCACGGACAGCCGGACGGCCGCGCGGGCGGCCAGCACGCCGACGTCGGGCGGGACGGGGACGGCGAGGTCGGGACGCGCGACGAGCAGCGCGGCCAGGCGCTCGTCGGGCCAGCCACGCAGCCAGTCGGCCAGGCTGCGGGCGGTGTCCATCCGGCCAACAGTAGGCGGCGGTGTCGTCCCGGGCAGGTCGGGAAGGACGCCCCCATGACCAACCCGAGCGAGGACCTGCTGGCCACCGACGAGGGCGTCGACAAGGGCTCCGCGAAGAGCACCGCCGAGGGCGCGACGTCGAGCGAGGAGCTGACCGGCGGCACCAACCCGATCAAGCGGGCGCTGGGCGACGCGGACCGCACCGACGCCCAGTCCGAGGCGACCCCGGCGCCGCCCGTCGACACCGGCATCGATGCGCCGCGCGGCCCGGGCCAGCAGCTCGAGGCCGGCGAGGGCTGACCTGCCCCGCCGGGCCCTAGTGTCGGGCAGGTGCCCGACGACCTCGACCGCCGCCTGTCCGCGCTCGACACGGCGCTGCGCGAGGTCGACGGCCTGCTCGTCGCCTTCTCCGGCGGCGCCGACAGCGCCTTCCTGCTCGCGGCCGCCGCCCGCGCGCTCGGCCCGGACCGGGTCGTCGCGGCCACCGCGGTGAGCGCGTCCCTGGCC
>JAJAYV010000018.1 GCA_026786045.1 Frankiaceae bacterium
GACCAGGACCACCCGGTGCTCGAGCGCTGGGCCGCGATGGCCGACGCCGACACCACGGTCGTGCACGACGCGCACCTGGCCGGCCGGCCGGTGACCATCGTCGGCATCGAGTCGCGGCCGATGCCCCGGCGCGGCAGCTTCCCCACCGACGGCCCGGACCAGTGGACCGCCGGAACGCTCTTCCCCCGCTCGTCGAAGAAGACCGCGCGTGCCATCAACGCCTGCAGCGGCAACCGGCCGTTGGTCGTGCTGGCCAACCTGTCGGGCTTCGACGGCTCCCCGGAGTCGCTGCGCAACATGCAGCTGGAGTACGGCGCCGAGATCGGCCGGGCCATCGTCAACTTCGACGGCCCGATCGTCTTCTGCGTGATCTCCCGCTACCACGGAGGCGCTTTCGTCGTCTTCTCCGGCGTGCTGAACGACAACATGGAGGTCCTCGCCGTCGAGGGCTCGTTCGCCTCGGTCATCGGCGGGGCGCCGGCCGCGGCGGTCGTGTTCGCCGGTCAGGTCGACAAGCGCACCGGCTCAGACCCTCGGGTCCGGGCGCTCGACGAGGCGCTGGCCGCCGCCGACGAGGTCGAGCACGCTCACCTCGGCGCCGAGCTGGCTGCGCTGCGCAGCACCGTCCGGTCGGAGAAGCTCGGCGAGGTGGCGGCCGAGTTCGAGGCCGTCCACAACATCGAGCGGGCCCTCGCTGTCGGCTCGGTGCACGCCATCATCCCGGCCGCCGAACTACGTCCACGGCTGATCGCCGCGGTGGAGCGGGGCATCGCACGCGCCGGCAGCTAGGACCCACCACCCCGCCTCACGGAAGGACCCGCATGGAGCCGTTCGTTCTCAACCGGCACGGCCGGATGGTGTTCCCCTCGAACATCATCCCCGAGCTGGACTTCTCCGCCTTGGAGAGCCTGGACCAGCTTGACCGGGTCATCCGCCGGGACTTCGAGACCAAGGCGCCGACCGGCACCGACATCCTGGAGCGCGTCGAGAAAGGCGGCTACGACAGCCGTTACGCGCTCATGCGCGATCTGGCGCTGAACCTGTTCTGGGCCAACCGCTTTGCCATGACGATGTACGACAAGCGACCGACCCGCTGGGGGGACGTGCCGAGAAACCGCTCCGATGTGTTCCTGCCGGTTCTCACCCCGTGGGTCGACGGACAGACCAAGGTCGCCGCGGTGAAGTCGGCCTACGCCGGGCTCCCGGCCCGCTGGGACGACGCTGTCGAGGACCAGATCTTCGGTGTGCTGTTCGACGTCTTCGGCTCGCGCCGGCACCACGCGACGACGCTGCCGGCGGTCAAGCCGACGGTCGCCGAGCTGCTTGCGAAGCCGGAGAGCCTGACCTTCCGGTTGCGGTCGTACGACGCGGACTTCCCCGTCTACGACTACACCGACATCCTGGACTGCTCCGAGGACGTGCCCGAGCTCGAGGCGCTGCACCGCTGGGCGATGGTGCTGCACAACCAGTACCCGTGGGACCGCACCGAGGTGGAGTTGGCCGAGGTGGGTCAGCTCAAGGACGACGACTACGTGGTGGTGTTCCACCCCAAGGACAAGCACGTAGGCGCGTTCCTGCGCCGGCTGGCCAGTGGGGTGACGACCCCGGCCGCATCCCCGGCCCGCGAGTCTCAGCAGCCGGTCCGGCCGTTCCGCGCGATCGACGTGCGGCAGCGATTCGCGGTGCTGCCGCGGCTGGAGGCGCTGGCCGCGGTGCACGGCGACCAGGTCTGCAGCAACGAGGACGTCATCCGCAACTCGGCCTACAACTGGTCGCCGATGGGTGCCGACGAGATCCGCGACAAGACCGGCATCGAGCAGCGCCGCTACAGCTCGCTGAACCTCGAGGAGCTCGCCTTGCAGGCGGCGCAGGCCGCGCTGGCCAAGGCCGGCCGAGAGGCCGGCGAGATCGGGGCGGTGCTGGTCTGCACCTGCACCAGCTCGCGGCTGATCCCGTCGATGGCGACCTACCTGTGCGGACAGCTCGGGATCTACCAGACGCACACAGCCTGCGACCTGGTCGCGGCCTGCGCCGGGATGTCCTATGGGCTGGCCGAGGCGACCCGCCTCCTGCAGGAGGTCGAGCGGCCGGTGCTCGTCGTCTGCGCGGAGAAGTTCTCCGACAAGATCGGCAATGTCCGGCCGTCCCGGATGATCTTCGGCGACGGGGCGGCGGCGATGGTCGTGGGCGTCGCCCCCGACGGCGCGCCCCCGGACCTGCACTTCCTGAAGACCTATGCCAGTGGCCCTGCCGAGGAGGTCAACTCGATCATCTGGCCGAACCCGGTCTTCGACAACAACATCACCGTCTTCGGGCCGCACGTGAAGTCGCTCGCCGGTCGCTACCTGGCGCAGATGATCGACGAGCTCTCGCAGCTGCCGGACCCTGACGGCAAGGCCGGCTCGCTGTTGGACAGCATCGACCTGATCGTGCCGCACCAGGCGAACAAGACGATGGTGCTCCAGCTCGCCGAGCGGGCGGGCCTGACCGCCGACCAGCTCTACTTCAACATCGAGCGGGTCGGCAACGCCTCGGCCGCCAGCATCCCGCTGGCCATCCACGACGCCGTCCGTGACGGCGTCATCGACCGGCCGATGCGGCTGTTCGCCCCCGGCTTTGGTGCCGGCGCCGTCGCCGGTTATGCCGTGATGACGCTCGACCCGGCGGTCGTCGCGGTGCAGGGCTCGCCGCCAGCGGCGGGCGCTGCGGCGACGGTCGTTGCGGCGAACGGCGCGCCCGACCCGGACGCGCCGGGTTCGTCGTCGGACGACGTGCGGGCCGCGTTTGGCTGACCGGGCGGCCGCGGCGGGGCTTCCTGTGGACGGCGCTGCGAGAGCACCCGTCCGGCCTTCTAGACCGGGCCTCCGGACGGCACAGCGAGGCCGCAGCAGGTGTAGCTCGGCCTGGGACTGTGTTGCTGGGCGTGGCGGTGTGGCAGTTCACCGGCAGCACAACCTTCTGCTGTTCACCCTTGCTCTCGCCGGTCATGGTGCTCGGCAACGTCGTGACCGAGCGACGCTTGCGTAAGTGCCGCTCGCGCCGCGACCGGGCGCTCTGGACGGCCAGCGCCAGGTCGTCGAGCGCACGCTCCAGCGCGCTGTGCGCTCCGACGGGCAGGCCCGTCGCACCACCTGCCCGGACCCGGCCGAGGCGCTGCTGATCGGGCTCGGCCCGAAGCGACGGGCTGTGGGACCGCCGGCGCGACGACTACGACCTGCTGGAGCTGCGGCTCGCGCTGGCCGACCGGCCGCCCCGGGCCCAGGCCGGGGGCGACCCGCAGGAGGCCTGGGGGACGGTGCGGTCGGTCCCGGTCGTCGTGCCGCTGCGCGAGGCCGGGGCGGTCGGGTGTCCTGCCGGTGAGACGCGTCGAGGTCGTCCTTGCCTCCGCCCATCGGGTGACAGCGGCCACGGGGGATCTGGTCGGCGCGACGTGGGACTACCGGATCCTTCATCGCGTACGAGACGACGTCTGCGAGGTCGTGGTGCTGCGGATCGAGCACCGCCGGGACGTCTACCGGCCCCAGTGAGGGGGCCTGACTGTTGC
>JAJAYV010000019.1 GCA_026786045.1 Frankiaceae bacterium
GCGACGGCCGGGCGGTCGCCTTCACCTACCGGGCCAGCGGCGGGCGGGCCCCGCAGGAGCGCTCGGTCGAGCCGTGGGGCGTCGTGTCCTGGCACGGGCGCTGGTACCTCGTCGGGCACGACGTCGACCGCGGCGCCGAGCGCGTCTTCCGCCTGTCCCGCATCGTCGGCGAGGTCCGGGGCGTGGGGGAGCCGGGCGCGGTCGTGCCGCCCGACGGCGTCGACCTGCGCGCCATGGCCGCCCGGATGGCGACCGAGGAGCCGCGCGAGACCGCCCGCGTCGCGCTGCGGCCCGGCGCCGGCTGGGAGCTGCGCCGGGAGGCGACCGCTGAGGCGCCCGACCCCGACCGCGAGGGCTGGACCGTGGTCGACCTGGGCTTCTCCGACCCCGAGCGGCTGGCCGACCGGGTCACCGGGCTGGGCGCCGACGCCGTCGTCCTGAGCCCGCCGGCCGCCCGCGAGGCCGTCGTCCGCCGGCTGAAGGCCCTGGTGACCTCGTGACCACGACGACCTTAGGAGGCAGCGGCTTCGGCAGCACGGCGCAGCTGCCGCGCCTGCTCGCCCTCGTGCCCTACCTGCTGGCCCGTCCCGGGGTACGGCTCGACGAGGTGGCGCAGGCCTTCGGCATCACCGAGGACCGGCTGCGCAAGGACCTCAACCTGCTGTGGGTCTGCGGGCTGCCCGGCCACGGCCCGGGCGACCTCATCGACGTCGAGTTCGAGGGCGACACGGTCACCCTGCTCGAGCCGGCCGGCGTCACCCGACCGCTGCGGCTCACCGTCGACGAGGCGCTCGCGCTGGTCGTCGCGCTGCGCGCGCTCGCCGAGACCCCCGGGCTCGACCAGCGCGACGCGGTCGACCGGGCGCTGGCCAAGGTCGAGCAGGCCGCCGGCGCCGCGGCCGGACCGGCACACCGGGTCGAGATCGCCGTCGAGGGGGAGGAGCGGGTGCTCCCGGTCGTGCGCACCGCCCTGGACGAGGGCCGGCAGCTGCACCTGTCCTACTACGTGCCCGGGCGCGACGAGACCACCGAGCGCGACGTCGACCCGATGCGGCTGCTGCTCGTCGAGGGGCGCAGCTACCTCGAGGCGTGGTGCCGTCGCGCCGAGGGTGTCCGGCTGTTCCGCCTCGACCGGGTGGCCGAGGTGGTCCTGCTCGACACGCCGTCCGACCCGCCCGCCGACGTGCAGCCGCGCGACCTGGCCCAGGGGCTGTTCCGCCCCGGGCCGGACGACCTGCTCGTCACCCTGGCGCTGCGGCCGTCCGCGGCCTGGGTCGCCGACTACCACCCCTGCGAGTCGGTCACCGAGAGCCCTGACGGGAGCCTGGTGGTGCGGCTGCGGGCCCGCGACACCGCCTGGGTGCGCCGCCTGGCGCTGCGACTCGGCGACGCCGGCCGGGTGATCGCGCCCGAGTCCGTCGCGCAGGCCGTCCGCGACGACGCCGCGCTCGCGCTGGCGGCCTACGCGGTCTGAGGGGATTCGTTACCCGTACGTGTTTCAGGAACTCGCGCGCACTGCCGAAGCCCTCCCTGTCGCCGTCACGCTGACGACACCGACGAGGGAGACCCGGGCCATGACCACGATCAAGGCGTCCTGCCCCACCTGCGGTGAGGTCGAGCTGACCCCCGCCGACGTCGCGCTCATGGTCTGCAGCCACGCACCGCTGTCGTACTACGCCTTCGACTGCCCGACCTGCCGCGAGCTGGTCAAGAAGCCGGCCGACGACCACGTCGTCTCCCTGCTCGTCTCCGGCGGCGTCCCGGCCAGCGTCTGGGAGGTCCCGGGCGAGGCGCTCGAGGCGAAGGACGGACCGCGGCTGTCCTACGACGACCTGCTCGACTTCGCCCTGCAGCTCGGGACGACGGACCTGCTCGCCGCCGCCGCCGGCGCGTCCGCCCGCACCTGACCGCGTCCCGGGCCCCGGGGTAGGTTCGCCCGGTGTTCTGGCTCCTGCTCGGCCTCGTCGTCCTGCTGTCGCTGGTCGTCCTCGCCGGCACCCTGTTCGCGCTCTGGACGCGCGTGCGGGTGCTGGGCAAGCAGGTCGCGGCGGCCGGCGACTCGGTCGGCGCGCTGACCAGCACGCTGGACGGCGCCAAGGCGGCGGGGCCGCTCGGCGTGCAGCCGTGCCCGACCTGCGGCGGCCCGGCCCGAACGGTTGGCGGTCGTACCGTCGCCGTTGGCCGTCAGGACACCTGAACCGCCCGAACCGGCGTACTCTGGACCCCGACCGTCCGTCGCAGCTGAGGAGCACCCGTGTCGTTGCCTGGTGGCTGGGAGCTCGTCCTGGTCGTGCTCGTGATCATGGTGCTGTTCGGCGCCAAGCGGCTCCCCGACGCCTCGCGCTCGCTGGGCCGGTCGCTGCGCATCTTCAAGGCCGAGACCAAGGGCCTGCGCGACGACGACAAAAGCCCCGACTACGACTCCCGCGACGCCGACCGTGCGTCCTACGACCGGCAGATCGGCTCGGCCACCGCGCCGCCGCCGCCCGCCGCTCCGCCGTCGATGGCCCCCCCGTCGATGACGCCGCCCACGATGACGCCCCCGCCCGTCAGCGGCGAGAGCACGGACCCCGCGCAGCCGCGCCAGCCCTAGGTGGCCGCACCCGCCCAGCGCCGACCGGAGCGCACTCCGGACGGCCGGATGGCGCTGATCGAGCACCTGCGGGAGTTCCGCAACCGGCTCGGGATCTCGCTGCTCGCCCTCGCGGTCTGCGTCGTCGTGGCGCTGATCTTCCGTGAGACGGTCTTCGACTTCGTCAAGCGACCGTACTGCGACACCCAGGTCGCCCGTGAGGCCGCCGAGGCCTCAGGCCGCGGCTGCGAGCTGTTCGCCTTCAACACCTTCGAGCAGTTCTCGGTCTCGCTGCGAGTCTCGCTCATCGTCGGCGTGCTGGCCTCCGCCCCGGTGTGGCTCTACCAGCTCGGCGCCTTCATCACCCCCGCGCTGCACCGCAAGGAGAAGCGCTACGCCGCGGCGTTCCTGGGCGCCTCGCTCGTCCTGTTCTGCGTCGGCGTCACCTTCGCCTTCCTCACCATCTCCCGCGGCCTGCAGTTCCTGCTGACCTTCGGCGGCGACGGGATCGTCACGCTGCCGTCGATCCAGAGCTACCTGTCGTTCGTGACGCTGACCCTGATCGGGTTCGGCGTCGCGTTCCTGTTCCCGGTGATCGTGCTGTTCCTGCACTTCCTGGGGGCCTTCCCGGCCCGCACGATGCGCGCCTGGCGCCGCGGCATGATCGTCGCGATCGCGGTGGCCGCCGCGGTGCTGACGCCCTCGCAGGACCCGTTCACCTTCATGGCGATGGCCCTGCCGCTCTACGCGCTCTACGAGGGCTGCATCGTCGTCGCCCGGCTGCACGAGAAGGCGCTGCGGCGTCGGGCGGCCGTCCAACCCGGCGCGCAGGACCTCGAGCAGCTCTCCGACGACGACACCTCAGCCATCGAGGACGGGCCCTCGCCCCTCTGAGTGCCCGGGCCCCGGCCGCGACGTAGGTTGACGGAGTGAGCACCGAGGCGGCCTCGCCCGCGGAGCGATACGCCGCGTTCCGCCGCTCGCAGACGGGGGCGGCGCTCGCCGAGTTCGCGCTGGACTACCCGTTCGGGCTCGACGCCTTCCAACGCACCGCCTGCAGCGCGCTCGAGGCCGGCCGCAGCGTCCTGGTCGCCGCGCCGACCGGCGCCGGCAAGACCGTGGTGGGGGAGTTCGCCGTCCACCTGGCCCTGCGCGCGGGCCGCAAGTGCTTCTACACGACCCCGATCAAGGCGCTGTCGAACCAGAAGCACCGCGACCTGGTGGAGAAGTACGGCGCCGACCGCGTCGGCCTGCTGACCGGCGACAACGCGGTCAACGGCGACGCCGACGTGGTCGTCATGACCACGGAGGTGCTGCGCAACATGCTGTACGCCGACGGCCAGCTGATGAAGGGCCGCGGGTCCAGCGACCGGCTGCGCGGCCTCGCGCACGTCGTCATGGACGAGGTGCACTACCTGGCCGACCGTGAGCGCGGCGCCGTCTGGGAGGAAGTGATCATCCACCTGCCCGCGGACGTGCAGGTCACCTCGCTGTCGGCGACGGTGAGCAACGCCGAGGAGTTCGGCGAGTGGCTGGGCACCGTGCGCGGCGACACCGAGGTGGTCGTCGAGGAGCACCGGCCCGTCCCGCTGTCGCAGCACGTGCTGGTCGGCACCCGGCTGTACGACCTGTTCGAGGGGGTGAAGGTCAACCCGCAGCTCGAGCGGCTGGCCCGCGACGAGGGCCGGCTGCCTGCCCGCGGCGGTCGTGGCGCGCGCGGCGGACCCGGGCCGCGCC
>JAJAYV010000020.1 GCA_026786045.1 Frankiaceae bacterium
CCAATCACCGGCGAAGGCGGCCAGTGCCGTCCGGCCATCGGAGGTGAGCGAGTAGTAGCGGCGAGGCGGTCCGGACTCCGACTCGGCCCAGGTCGTGCTGACCCGACCCTCTCGGCGCAGCCGGCTCAACAGCGGGTAGATCGTGCCCTCGCTGATGACCATGCCGTCGATGGCACCGAGCCGGCGGACCAGGTCGAAGCCGTACACCGGCTCGTCGTCGAGCAGCGAGAGCACGCAGTACTCGAGGACGCCGCGGCGCAGCTGGGACAGCGGCTGCTGTCGTGCGCCACCTGTATCCATGCGCCGCAAGGTAGTAGGTGCAACAAGGAATGACAAGGGACCGAGCGGACGAGCCGCTCGTGCCGGCTCGGGCGCGGCAAACGTGAGGAACTGGCGTTACCGGCTGCTCCGCCCGCGGGTCATGACCCAGCGAACGAACCGGTAGAGCGCGAGTTCGGGTCCGGCAGCGTTCCCTGTGCCGCCGTGGAGCTGCTCGCCAAGGAAGCGGGAGTTCGGGTCGCGGTCGTCGTCTCGTGCGCGCTTTGTCATTGCGCCTCCCGTTCCTGTCGAGGCGCAGGGCTAGAGCAGTACGCCAGCGCTAGGCGCCGTCCGCCCTCACCCCAGCCGCCTCATCCTGCTGCCGCACTCAAGGCCGGGGTCAAGAACCGTCCGGCCGCTTGCTGCTGCCCGATCGGGCCGAGGGTGCCGCGGACCGGCGGCCTTACGAGCGCCGAATGGCACGGTTGCCTGCTGTTGCTGCCCGCGGTCGGCCGGGACGACGGCGGCTACTTCTCGACCGAGCTGGAGACCTGGCGCAGCCCGTCCCCCGCCGTGACGGCCAGGCGCGTTCGGCTACGTCCCGTTCGGGGTCACCAGCGAGCAGGAGCGCACCTTCGACGGCGTCACCATCCCGTCCGTCGTACGGGCCGGGTGGTGGTGGGGCACGAACCGGCAGGCGGAGGGCGAGTTCTTCCGCGCCGAGATCACCAGCGCGACGCACCGGTGACGGGCGCGACGACAGCGGCGGCCCTTGCGGCGGGGAGCGGAATGCTGGTCCGCCGTCGTTGATGCGCGAGCGGTACGGCTACACCCACTGGTGGTCAGCGGCGATCCTCGAGCCGGTCGGGCTGTTCAGCGCCCTGATGAGCCGGCGGATGCTGCTCGGCATGCGCGACCGGTCCGAGCGGTCCGCGACGACAACAGCGACAGCGTGATCAACAGGGTCGTCCGGGCGCTCCTCCGGTCGCCGTCGTGGAGGGTGGTCGGCGGCACGTGCGAACTCACCTCATGAAGACGGCGTAGCGGTCGGCGCACCGCGCTTCCCGTCCAGGACTCGCGGGCGAGCGGCTCTTTCCGTACGTCGGCCGCTCCGGTGGCAAGACCTGGTGGCGCAACTTCGTGGAGCCGCGCCCAGTCTCAGCTGACGCCGGACAACGCAACTCTCACGGGCTGATCAGGCGTCGCCGGAGGAGGCCCTTCGACGCGGCCTGCCCGCGTGACTTCGAATTCGGGAGCGTTAATGCGTGGCTGGGAGCCCCCCCACAGCAGCAGGCCCACCTCCAATGGAGGGACGATCAACACAGTCATGGCAGTTCCGTCCTGCAATCGGTGCGGTCGAAGCGTCCCCGCGCAGCACGCTAAGGGCTGCGTGAGGGCCCCAGTAGGGGCGAAGGTCCTGGCGTCGCGGGCACTCCACGCGGTCCGCTGGAGACATTGCGCCCATGCCGGGCGGGAGAGCCACCTGGCCTGGTGCAGCTCGCCGCGTGCTGCTCTGCGATCGCGTCGATCATGCGATGTCGACGACAGCAGCGGTCTTTCGCCGCGCTCAGGTCCGCCGTCACTTCCTCATGAGCCGGCGGATGCTGCTCGACATCCGCGACCGGGCAGAGCGCGCTCGGTCGAACAGCTCCGGGCGATGCTGACGCCCGTACGTCGTCGTCGTGTCGCAGACCCGGAAGACGGGGTGAGCCGCAGCCACCACCTCGAACGCGCCGACGGCTTGGTGCCGGTCCACAGGGATGTGCGGCCTGCCACCCGGAACCTTCTCGACGTACCGTTTGATCACCGGTGCCCGCTCGTTGACCGGCACCTCGACCAGCCGGACCGCCCGCGGCCGCCGGCGTCGCAGGACGGCATGACCGCTTGCGGCCCGCACGTTCCAGACCCAGTCGCACTCGCCGAGCATGGAGACGAGGTACCACTGGTCAGCGACGTCCGCCATGCCCAGGGGGATCCGGATCAGGCGCCCCGTTCGTCGACCGGCCACCTCCAGGACGACCCAGCGTCTGGGGAGCACGCCCAGGTCGAAGACCCGGTTCCAGAGGCGCACCCAGCGGCGCGCGGTGGCGTTCCCTCGACCACCGGCATACATCGCACGCGCTCTGGCCGCGGGGCCGGCTCTCATGTTGGCGGCATCGCCCGGTCGGCCGTCAGCGACTGCGGTCGAGGTCGGCGCCGACGAGCCTGGTGAGGTCGATCATCCGGGCGGTGTAGCCCCACTCGTTGTCGTACCAGCCGAAGACCTTCGCCAGCCGTCCCGACGCTTGCGTGAGTCCCGCGTCGAGGAGGCACGACGCCGGGTCACCGATCACGTCGCTGGAGACGATCGGGGCGGTGGTGTAGCGCAGTCGGCCGGCCAGCGGGGCCACGGCCGCGGCGGCCTCGAAGGCCGCGTTCACCTCGACTGCGGTCACCTCGCCGTCGAGCAGTACCGCCATGTCGACGAGGGAGCCGTCGATGACCGGTACGCGCAGCGCGACGCCGTCCAGGCGCCCGGCCATCTCCGGGAGCACCTCGCCGACCGCCCGGGCCGCGCCGGTGGTCGTGGGGATGATGTTGACGGCGGCCGCGCGGGCCCGGCGCGGGTCCTTGTGCGCGCTGTCAAGCACTTTCTGGTCGTTGGTGTAGGCGTGCACGGTCGTCATGAGACCGCGCTCGATGCCGAACCGGTCGTTGAGCACCTTCACCATCGGCGCGACGCAGTTGGTGGTGCAGGAGGCGTTCGAGACGACGTGGTGGCGGGCGGGGTCGTAGGAAGCGTCATTGACCCCCATGACGATGGTCGCGTCCATCTCCTTTCCGGGTGAGGACAGGAGCACCTTCGCGGCGCCGGCAGCCAGGTGGCCGGCCGCGGCCTCGCGGGTCCGGACCTTCCCGGTCGACTCGATGACGACGTCCACCGACTCCGCTGTCCAGGCCAGCGCGGCCGGGTCGCGTTCGCAGCTGGTGCGGATCTTGTGACGTCGACGACGAGGGTCTCGCCGTGGTCCTCGACGTCACGGCCGAGCGGACCGAAGGTGCTGTCGTAGCGCAGCAGCCTGGCCATCGTCGCGGGGTCGACCAGGTCGTTGACCGCGACGACCTCGATGTCGTCGGACAACAGGCTGAGCCGCAGGTAGGCGCGACCGATCCCTCCAAAACCGTTGATGCCGATGCGTAGCGTTGTGTGCGCTCCCTGAGTGATGGTGCGGTGGTGTGGGCGGGCGACGGTCAGAGCCGGAAGACCACGCGGGCCGGGACGCGACCGGCGAGCACGTCGTCGATCGAGTCGTTGACATCGTCGAGCTCACGCTCGACCGTGACGACGCGGGTGCGGCCGGCGGCGTGCAGGGCGAAGACGTCGGCGAGGTCGTTGCGAGTGCCGACGATCGAGCCGATGACCGACTTCCCGCCAAGGACGGCGTCGAAGATGGGCACTGTCATCGCGCCGTTGTCGGCCGGGAGCGCGACGCATACGAGCCGACCGCCCCGCCTCAGCGACCGAAAAGCCTGGTCGAAGGACGCCGGCGAGGCGGCCAGCGCGACCGCGACGTCGGCCCCGCCGAGGGCTTGGATGGCGGCGACGGGGTCGGTGGTCCGGGCGTTGATGACGTGGTCGGCGCCGAGCTCGGTCGCCAAAGCGAGCTTGTCGTCCTCGACGTCGACGGCGAGTACGAACCCGCCCGCGATCCGGGCATACTGCACGGCGAGGTGCCCGAGGCCGCCGACGCCGAACACCGCCACCGTCTCGGCGGGAGCCACCCGCGCGACTTTGATCGCCTTGTAGGTCGTGACGCCTGCGCAGGTCAGCGGGGCGGCGTCGACGGCCGTGATCTGCTCAGGCACGGGCGTGGCAAAGGCCGCAGTGACGACGACGTATTCGGCGAAGGTCCCGTTGATGGAGTACCCGGCGTTCTGCTGGCTCTCGCACAGCGTCTCCCAGCCCCCGTTGCAGTGCCGGCACTGCCCACAGGCGTCGGCGAGCCAGGCGATCGCGACCCGGTCGCCCAGGGCTCGGTTGGTCACGCCCGCACCAAGACCCACCACCTCACCGATCCCCTCGTGACCGGGGATGAAGGGCAGCGACGGGGTGACCGGCCAGTCGCCGTGCGCGGCGTGGATGTCGGTGTGGCACAGACCGGTGACCTCGATCCGAACCAGGACCTGTCCCGGCCCGGGCTCGGGAATCGGCAGGTCCTGCACCGTCAGGGGCTGCTGGAAGTCGGTGACGACGGCTGCCCTCATCCTGATTGCGGTCATGTACTGGCCTTTCGGAGCGTGGGTGTCGGACCGTTGCCGGACGCGCTGTGCAGGGCCCGTTCTTACAAGGTGGTCGCTGCACGGTGACGTGCCCAATGCCGCCTGTCCAGGGTCGGAAGTCCCGCGCGTTGCCAAGGGGCCGTGCTGCGGCTGCCCGGTCGAGCCTGGGTGCCGGCCGGGACCTTGTGCCCTAGGAGCGCGCCCGGTGACCGGCGAAACTCATTGCTGTCTTCAGCAGCCCCGGGACCACCTGGGGCACCGCGTAGTCGCCGAACGCCGACCAAGCTCTACAGCCAGGGCGTCACCCGGGTTGTGGCGCCGGACCACGTCGAACGGCTGGCTCGACACGGCTGAGGCCTCTTCGCTCGCGACGAGGTGCACCCGCGCGAGCAGGTCAGGATCGCCCGGGTCCGGCAGGACCTCGTAGGCGTCGCCCCGGTAGCCGAAGCGGCGCAGTCCCGCCCGTAGGTCCGCAGCGCCGCTCCGCAGGAGATCGTCAGCTCCCGGTCCGAGGGGTCGACGACGGGCAGGGCCTGCCTGCGGTCGGCGGCTCGCTCGCGGGGAAGCTCAGCGCGGACACCGCCCAGGGCCCACGGCCGAGGCGGCCGGTGGTCGGCACCTCGGGCCCTCTCGGCGGTACTGAGTGATGCTGCTGTCACAGCCTGCGGTCCGCGCCCCGCGTCGCAGTAGCGGCAGACGATGAGTTTGTCGGCGCTGTCCTCGTCCAGCCTGCTGCTGGGGCACTTTCGCTACTGAACGACGACGAGACCCGGCTGCTGGGGAAGCGCTGCGGCGACGCACGTGGCCGGGCGTCCGGGCTACGTCGACGGAGTCCGGGCGCTGACGGGACCTTGTGCTCTAGGCGCCGGAGGCGCGCTCGACCGCCTTGGCGGCGGGCTCGGGCAGGGCGGTCACGACCAGCGCGCGGTGCAGGCCGCTCACCCGCAGGACCCGCACGACCTGCGGCGAGACCGCCGACAGCTCGAGCGCGCCGCCGCCGTCGCGCAGCCGGCGATGGGCCTGGACGAGCACACTCAGGGCCTCCGACGAGAGCCGAGTGACGCGGGACAGGTCCAGCGACAGCGTCAGGCCGGGCGCGACGGCGTCGTCGAGCTGGGCACGCAACCGCGCGGCCCCGTCGCCGTCGAGCTCGCCGGCCAGCACCAGGTGCGGCCCGGCAGGGCGTGCGGTGGTCAGGACGACGCTCGGCGATCGTTCGCTCATCGGTCCCTCCCCGGCAGTGGACGCTACCCGCGGGCGTTGGACGGCCCGCCCGCTCGTGCCGCACACTGGCACTCGCAAGCGTGGAGTGCCAGCCCAGCCAGGAGGACCGACCGTGCCGACCTACCAGTACGCCTGCACCGCGTGCGACGAGCGCCTGGAGGCCGTCCAAACCTTCACCGACGCCCCGCTCACCGAGTGCCCGGCGTGCGGCGGAACGCTGCGCAAGGTCTTCAGCGCCGTCGGCGTCGTCTTCAAGGGCTCGGGCTTCTACAAGACCGACAGCCGCGACAGCAAGAAGGCCGCGGCGAAGGCTCCCGCGGAGGGCGCTGCCGCGTCGACGTCCTCCTCCGACTCGGGCTCGGGCTCGAAGTCGGACTCGGGCTCGAAGTCGGGCTCGGGCTCGAAGTCGGACTCCGGCTCGGGCTCCGGCAGCACCCCCGCCGCGGCGCCGGCGGCCAGCAGCACCTCCCGCACCTCTTCGGCCCCGGCGAGCAAGACCGCCTGACCGGTCTGTGGATGCCGCCCCCGACCGGGCGGCCGCTCCGGCCGCGGCCCTAGGGTCGCGCCCATGCAGCAGACGGCGACGCTCGGCGTCATCGGCGGGTCCGGGCTCTACGCCCTGCTCGAGGGCGCCCGGGAGGTCGAGGTGGCGACGCCGTACGGTCCGCCGAGCGACCCGCTCGTGCTCGGCGAGGTCGGCGGCCGGACCGTCGCGTTCGTCCCCCGCCACGGCCACGACCACCGTTTCCCGCCGCACCGCATCCCCTATCGGGCCAATCTCTGGGCGCTGCGCAGCCTGGGCGTGCGCCAGGTCCTCGCGCCGTGCGCGGTGGGCGGCCTGCGCGCCGAGCTGGGGCCCGGCTCGTTGGTCGTGCCGGACCAGCTGGTCGACCGCACCTCCGGCCGGACCCAGACCTTCCACGAGACGGGCGCGGTGCACGTGCCCTTCGCCGAGCCCTACTGCCCCACCGGCCGGGCCGTCGCGGCGCGGCTGGCCGCCGAGGCCGGCTGGCCCGTCACCGCCGCCGGGACGATGGTCGTCGTCGAGGGGCCGCGGTTCTCCACCCGCGCCGAGTCGCGCTGGTTCAGCGCGCAGGGCTGGGACGTCGTCAACATGACCGGCCACCCCGAGGCGGTCCTGGCCCGCGAGCTGGCGCTCTGCTACACCGCCGTCGCCCTCGTCACCGATCTCGACGCGGGGGTGGAGGACGGCCAGACCGTCACCCAGGCCGAGGTGTTCCGCGTCTTCGCCGACAACACCGCGCGGCTGCGGACCCTGCTGCTCGACGTGCTGGCCGCCCTGCCCGAGCAGCGCGACTGCCCCTGCGGCAGTGCGCTCGACGGCATCGCGCTCGACCTGGAGCTGCCGTGAGCGGCCTGTCGCCCCGCGCGCTGCTCCAGGCCGCCGCCCGCCGGCGCGGCCTGCTCGCCGCCGGGC
>JAJAYV010000021.1 GCA_026786045.1 Frankiaceae bacterium
AGCCCGACCAGCGCCCACCACAGCGCCGAGACGCCGATCGTCAGGCGGACGGCCAGGCCGTCGTCGATGCCGATCGGCTCGGCCAGCGTGATGAGCGCGAGCGACAGCGCGAGGACCAGCGCGCCACCGGCGTAGCCGAACGCGAAGCCGCGCGCCGAGACGCGGTCCCGGTCGGCCAGCTCCGCCACGTCGGCGAGGTAGGCGTTGTAGACCAGGATCGCCGCGCCGTAGGACACGTTCGCGACGACGAAGGCGGTCACGCCGAGCAGCGGCGACCCCATCGGCACCAGCGCCAGCAGCACGGTCGCGGCCGAGCCCACCGCCGTGCCGGCGGCGCGCACCTGGCGCTTGGCGGCCGGGCGGTCCGACAGTGCACCGAGCAGCGGCAGCAGCAGGACCTGCAGCACCACCGACAGGCTGATGGCGTAGGCGAAGACGGACGCGGCGCGCGGCGCGAGCCCGAGGATCGAGACCCGCCCGTCGTCGCCGGCCGCTGCCTCGGCGACCGCGGTGAGGAAGGGCCCCCCGACGGCGGTGACCACCGTGGTGACGAACGCCGAGTTCGCGACGTCGTACAGCGTGAAGCCGGAGACGGCCCGGCGGCGCGCGGCAGTCGTGGCTACCGTGGCGTCGGGACCGGTCACGCGGCTCCTCGTGGGGCGGGGCCGGGTGCCCCGAGGACCATCCTGTCGGCCGGTCGGGGATGCGTCATGAGCAGTACTCCACATCTGCCCGTGGCCCGGTGCCCCGCAGGTGTACCCTGTTCGCTGGTTGCAGTTGCACCTCTTCGCTCGTGTTCATCAACGCCCGCGGACGTGTAGGTCGCGGGCGTTCTTTCGTCTCCGACAGCTCAACTCGGGATCGCGCACAGTGCGCGCCCCCACAGTCTTTAGGGAGACAGCAACATGGCTCAGGGTTCTGTGAAGTGGTTCAACGCCGAGAAGGGCTTCGGCTTCATCGCTCAGGACGGCGGCGGCGCCGACGTCTTCGTGCACTTCTCCGCGATCGCCACGGACGGCTACAAGTCCCTCGACGAGAACCAGCGCGTCGAGTTCGACATCACGCAGGGCCCGAAGGGCCCGCAGGCGGAGAACGTCGTCCCGCAGTAGCACTCGCTCGACGCGTTGGCCCGGTCCCCTTTGGGGGGCCGGGCCTTCGTGCGTCACGCTGGTCCCATGACGGCTCAGACGACGACGCGCACGGTGAGGACCGAGGACGGCGTGGACCTACACGTCGAGGTGGACGACGGGCCGTCCCCGGCCGTCGTGCTGGTGCACGGCTTCACCGCCTCGCTCGAGGAGTTCGCGCTGCAGCGCGAGACCCTGCGCGGCCGGGCCCGCACCGTTCTCTACGACTGCCGCGGCCACGGCCGCTCCCGGCGCCGCGGCCGGGTCGGCTCGCCCAGCATCGACCAGCTCGGCCGCGACCTCGGGCGGGTGCTCGACGAGGTCGTGCCTGACGGGCCCGTCGTGCTGCTGGGCCACTCGATGGGCGGGATGACGGTCATGTCGCTGGCGCGGCAGCGGCCCGAGCTGTTCGGCCCGCGGGTGCAGGGCGTGTTCCTGCTGGCGACCTCGTCCGGCGGTCTGGTCGAAGCCGGGCCGGTCGGCCTGGCCGTGCGGCTGCTGCGCCGGCTGCACCTGCTCGCCCCGCTGCTGCTGTGGCTGGGCCTGTGGGCGCCGCTGCTCGAGCGCCTGCGCCGCCGCGGCACCCGCCTGGGCGCCCGCACCTACAGGCACTACCTGTTCGGCACCTCCGACGCGACGCCGGAGCTGGTGACCCAGGTGCAGGGCCTGCTCGAGCAGACGCCCCTGACGGTGACCACGGCGTTCTACGCGACCCTGCTCGACCACGACGAGCACGCCTCGCTGGAGGCGATGCTCGACCTCCCGGTGACGCTTCTCGTCGGGGACAGCGACCGGCTGACCCCCGCCTCGCACAGCCGCCGGATGGCCGAGGCGCTGCCCGACGCCGAGCTCGTCGTGGTCCCCGGGGCCGGTCACAGCGTCAACATCACCCGCCGCGAGGTGGTCGACGGAGCGCTGCTGCGGCTGCTCGACCGGGTGCAGCAGCAGCGCGCGGCCTGACCTGGGGCAGACTGGGACGAGCACGGCGACCCGACCCCTCGCCACGCAACCCGACGACGAGAGCGAGCCCGACCCGTGGAAGAGACCGTCTCCCTTGAGCTGCAGGCCGCCGTGGACGAGGCCGCCAAGAGGGTCGAGGCCCTGGTGGCCGCCGACCCCGAGCTCGTGCACGGGGACGTCGTGGAGCAGGTGGCCGCCGACTGCCCGCTCGACGTGGCCGTCCTGCTCTGCGAACAGACGATGGACTTCATCCCGGACACCGTGCGCCAGCGCGTGTTCGAGCACGACAACGCCGACGTGATCGCCGCGAACGCCGCCGTCACCGCCGAGCGCGACGCGGTCGAGGCCAAGGCCAAGGCGCGCACCCGGAAGGCCGCCGCCACCCGCGCCGCCACCTTGGCCCGCGAGGCCGAGGCCGAGAAGGCCGTGCTCAAGAGCAACACCTGCCCGAACTGCTTCCAGCTCCGCGCCGCCTCCGGCGTCTGCGGCTGCGACTGAGCCGCAGCCGGGGAGCCTGTGCAGTTCGGGGCGGAGCCAGAGTCGGGTCAGACGCCGTAGGGGCGGATGCCGCCGGGCAGGTGCCCGACGCCGTCGTCCTCCGGTGAGTCGACGGAGACATCCTCCTCCAGCACCTGGTCGTCGAACAGCACCCGCGCCGAACGCTCGAGGTCGTCCAGGGGCATCTCGTACGACGCCGGCTCGGTCACGGGAGCAGTGTCCACCCGCGCGGGCGTCTTGACGCTCCGGGTAGGGGGCCATGACCGACACCTTCACCGTGTGGGCCCGTCGGTCCAGCCGTCCTGGTGCAGCCACCGTCGGTCGCGCAGGCGCAGGGTCTTGTGGCCGGTGTGCAGGTCGTGGTGGTGGCGGTCGCAGATCCAGACGGTGTCGGCCAGGCTGGTCCGGCCGGTTCTGGCCCAGGCATCAGGGTGGTGCGGCACCAGCCGTGACCCGGGGCCGCAGCGGCAGCCGGCGATCTGGCAGCGGTTGCCGGTCTCGATCTTCTTGATCCGGCGTTCGTGCGGTTTCAGGGTTCGTTCGGTGTGGCTGGTCTCGATCACCCGCCCGCCGAGGCCGAGGACGAACCGGCCGAGCGCGCTGTCACACGCCCACCGGCGGACCAGGCTTGCCGGCAGCCGCGCCCCGGTGGTGGTCGACACGGCCGGCAACGCGCCGGGGTGCTGGGCGAGCAGGTCGATCCCGAAGGTGGCCGCGAGGTGCGGGGCGACCTTGTCCCGCAGCCCGGCGATCCCGCTGTCGAGATACCGGCGCAGTCCGTTCTTGAGCGCGTCGTGGCGCTGCTGCCGCAACGACCGCGGCCCCAGCGGCCCGTCCCCCTCATCGCCGCTGTCGGGCAGCGGGTCGCCGTCCTGCCAGCCCTGAGCCCGAAGCTGCTCGAACGCCTCGGTGTCGGCCGGGCTGTCCGGGTCGACCGCGAGCTCAGCGGCCAGGACGGCCTGCAGGAGTTCGCCGCACTCCAGGTCCAGGTCCCGGTCGGTGATGATCCAGCCGGAGCCGTCGTCCTTCAGCTGCAGGCCGAACC
>JAJAYV010000022.1 GCA_026786045.1 Frankiaceae bacterium
CGGGCCGGCTCCCCCCGGGTGTGCAGGGGGGTGGCGCTCTCGCTGGGCTGCTTCCTCGTCAGCGACGCGCTGTTCGTCCTGTACGACCTGTCGGGCGCGGATCAGGCCGGTGCGGCGGTCGGGCTGGGTTGGCTCGCGTGCTACCTCGGGCTGTCCGCCACCGCCTTGCACCCCAGCATGGTCGAGCTCGGTGCGGCCACCCGGCAGCGGTCCCGTGGCCGAGGCGACCGGCACCAGCTGCTGCTCATCGTCGTCGCGCTGCTCTCGCCCGCCGTCGCCCTGCTCCACGACCTGCGGGGGGACGGCGAGGACGTCGGACTGATCCTGGCGGGCGCCTCGACGCTGTTCGTGCTCACCTCGCTGCGCGGCGCCCGCCTGCTTCGGGAGCTGCAGGCCCGGGAGGGTGAGCTGGAGCACCGGGCCACCCGGGACGCCCTGACGGGCCTGTCGAACCGGGCAGTGCTGGAGGAGCAGCTGCAAGCGCGCTTCGAGGGCGACGAGGCGTTCAGCGTGGCTCTGATCGACCTGGACGACTTCAAGCTCGTCAACGACACCCTCGGGCACGACGTCGGAGATCAGCTGCTGGTGTCCGTCGCCGACTGCTTGCGCGCCGGTCTGGGACCGGATGCGCTGGTCAGCCGGCTCGGCGGGGACGAGTTCGCCGTCCTGGCCGACGGGGCCCCAGAGGCGCTGGCTGCCCTGCTGGACGGGTGCCTTGGCTCCTGCGTGTCGCCCGGCAGCGACGCGACCGCGCGCGCCAGCATCGGCATCGCCTCGAGCTCCTCCGGCGCCGACACCCGCGTCGAGCTGCTCCGGCACGCCGACCTCGCGATGTACGTCGCCAAGCGCGCCGGCGGCGGCGGCGAGGTCAGGATCTACGAGCCGTCGATGTCACAGGATGCGGCCGCCGAGCTCGACCGTGGCACCAGGCTCGCCTCCGCCATCCAGGCGGGTGAGCTCACCGCCTGGTTCCAGCCCGTGATCGAGCTGGACACCGGTCGGCTGACCGGCGTGGAGGCACTGGCTCGCTGGGAACGACCTGGGTGCGCGCCGGAGGCGCCGCACCACTGGATGGCGACCGCGGATCAGTCGGACCTGATCATCGAGGTGGACCTGCAGGTGCTCGGCCTCGCCGCCCGCCAGCTCCGCAGCTGGGCACAGGAGACGCTTGACGCCGGTGCGCTCGAGCTGTCGGTGAACGTCTCGGGCCGCTTGCTCCGTGAGCCCGACATCGTGGAGCGCGTGCTCTCGGTCGTCGCGCAGGAGGGCCTTGCACCGGGTCGGCTGGTTCTAGAGGTCGCCGAGCAGACCCTGCTGGACGAGTCGGTGGGGCCGCGGCTGCAGCAGCTGCGGGCCGCCGGGGTCCGCATCGCCCTGGACGACTTCGGCACGGGCTGGTCCTCGCTGGCCGCGCTGAAGCGCTTCCCGGTCGACCGGCTCAAGATCGACCGTAGCTTCCTGGTCGGGCTGGGCGACTCCGACGCAGCGCAGGCTCTGCTGTCGGCGGTCCTTGGGCTGGCCTCGGCACTGCACCTCGAGGTCGTCGCCGAGGCCGTCGAGACCCGGGCCGAGGCCGACGTCCTGCTCCGGCTGGGCTGCCGGTCCGCGCAGGGCTACCTGTACGCCTACCCGGCACCTGCGGCACAGCTGACGTGGGCGGTCCGGGACGGGCGGCTCCCGGTGGTCTCCCGACCTCGGCCGGCAGAGCCCCTCGACCGCAAGGCCGAGTTGGACGAGGCGGTGGGCTAGCCCCCTCGTGGCTGGAACGTCGCTCGACGACAAGCCCAGGTGATCAGGAAGCCGCCAGGGTTCTGAGGCTCGGGGCTCCGACGCCTCAGGTCAGCCTGCGGGTCCCCTCGGCCAGAGCGCCGCCGGCCAGCACGTCTTCGGCCAGCGCGGCCAGGGCCGTCAACGCGACGTTCTGGCTCCACGGCCCGTAAGACACCCGCGCGACCCCGAGCCGCTGCAGAGTCGCAAGCGGCAGCGAGCCCGGGACGCCGATCACGTTGAGCCGCTGAGGGCCCAGAGCCTCGACCAGGCGGGTGACGGTGGCCTCGTCGAGCCGACCGGGGGCGAAGAAGGTCGAGGCGCCGGCGTCGAGGTCGGCACGACCGCGCTCGACCGCGTCGGCCAGCACCGCGGCCGGGTCCTTGTCACCCGCCTTGAGGAAGGCATCGGTACGAGCGTTGAGCACGAACGGCACCCCGGCCCGCTCGCCCGCTGCGACCGCAGCCTCCACAGCGCGCGCTGCCTGGACCAGCGGCGTGAGCTGGTCCTCCAGGTTGGCGCCGACGACGCCGACGTCGATCGCTCGGCTGATCGTGGCCCCCGGGTCGCCGTACCCGGCCTCGAGGTCAGCCGTGACCGGGAGGTCGACGGCGGCGGCGATCCGGCCCACGGCGGCGATCATCAGGTCGAGCGGGATCTGCTCCCCGTCGGGGTAGCCGTGCGACGCCGCGATGGAATGACTGGCCGTGGCCAGGGCCGCCGTCCCCGGCACGTCGGCGACCACGCCGCGCTGATGACGTCCCACACGTTGACCAGGAGCAGGAGCTCCGGGGCGGTGTGCAGGCGCTGGAGCTCAGCGGCCTTGTCTGCAAGGGAGGTCATCCGCGCACGTTATCCCTCAGCGGGGACGACCCCTCGCCGGGATCTTCGCACTCTGAGCCCGGGCGGAACTCGGCGTCAGGTCGCCGCAGCGCTCAGGGCCTGCAGCGCGGCGTGGACCCCCGGGACCCGCCGGGCGTCCGGACGTACGAGGACCTCGACGACCCGCCCGTCGACGTCGGGCAGGTCCACGGTCACGACGCCCGGCTGCGTGCTCGCGGCCAGCGCCCAGGCCGGCAGCAGGGCGACACCCAGGCCTGCCGCGACCAGACGCTGCACGACGAGGTGGTCGTCGGTCGCGGCGGCCAACCAAGACCATGCGCGACAGGTGGGACCTGGCGCCGGCCGCAGCCCGGGCCCGTGGGCACGCCGGCAACCAACGCCTGCACGAACGCTGGCTGCGCTTTAACAAGTGCAAGAAGCGGACCGTCATCGCCAACGTCGCCGTCGCCGTCGCGAGCTCGCTGGCTGGTGCTGGTCGCTCGCGATGATCGAAGACCCCAGCCCAGCCCCGGCAGGACGCCGATAGCGGCGCCTGCACGGCACACCCCACAGACCGGCCGGCCGGTATCACCATGGCGGCAGCGCGTGGAGTGACCCGCGGTGGACTATGAGCAGTCTCAGGGCACGTTCCTGCAGGCCACGCTCGATCTCTAGACCAGCGGACGCTCCAGCCGAACAGCCCGTCCAGCGGTACCCAACCCGCGCATATCAGTCTGACCGCGCGTCGCCCTGACACGCACGCCACCGC
>JAJAYV010000023.1 GCA_026786045.1 Frankiaceae bacterium
CACCCGGTGGCCGCCAGCAGCACCGCGAGGGCGTCTAGGGCGAGCAGCGCACGCGGCGCCGGCGGCTCCGGCCGCGGGTCGAGCCGCACGACGGCGGCCCGGGTGAGCACGTCGCCGGACAGCAGCACGTCCAGGCGCAGGCCGGCGGGCCACCCTGGCAGCAGCGGGCCGAGCGAGAGGTTCAGCCCCTCCAGCCGCAGGCCGTCGCGGTCCTCGACCCGGTCGGCCATGACCAGCCCGCCGGGCAGGTCCATGTCCATGCTCATCGAGTGGTCCATGCCACCCATCCCTGCATCAGCCATGTCCATGCCGTCGCGGTCGGTCTCAGCCGCGTCGCCTGGCGACATCGTGCTCTTGTCGTGCGGCTCGGCGCTGACGTCGCCCCGGTCGGCTGCGGAGAGCCGAGCGGCCGTGCGTGTCCGGGCGTCCTGCCGTTGATCCGGCACGTCCGCCAGCTCGTGAACGGCAGCGCGCAGCGCCGGTTCGACGTCGTCGGTCGTCACGGCGACCGCTCGCGCCCGCGGGCCGGGCATCCCCTCCCAGGCGACCTCGACGTGCTCGGCGAGGTCGGGTCCGGGATCGCCGCAGCACAGCAGGACGTCGGCGTCGGCCGGCGAGGCCGCTCGCGCCCAGCCGAGCTCGTCCAACGCGTCCTCTGCCGCCCACCGCAGCGGCCGCTGACCCGGCACGGGGACCAGCAGCACCCGGGGGCGTCGGACCGCGACTCGCGCGAGCCGGTCGGTCAGGCCCACCGGAACGCGCCTTCACGCCACGCGTAGACGACGCCGACGAGCAGCATGGCGAGGAACCCGAACATCTCGACCACGGCGGACGGGCCGACCTTGGCCACGACCAGCGCCCAGGGGTACATGAAAAGCATCTCGAGGTCGAAGGCCAGGAACACCAGCGTCATCGCGTACCAGCGGGCGTGGTAGCGGGACAGCGGGTGCTCCGTCGGGAGCAGGCCGCCGCTGAAGGGGGCCGCGCGCAGCGGGTCCGCAGACACCGCAGCCCACTGCCCGACGGCGTAGAGACCGGCGATCCCGGCTCCGACCAGCAGGAGCAGGGCCAAGGCTCCGACGTACTCCTGCACCTGCCGCCCTCTCTTCGCTGCCGGTCGCGTACCCCGCATCCGTGTCACCACACGGATGTCCGGTGGCGGACCTTAGGGCGCCGTCGGGGCGAAGGGCTACCGCTCGTGCTTGACATTGCGGGAGAGCTCGACCAGCGCCCGAAGGCAGTGCTCGCGCAGCGGCTGGGGGAACCCGTCGGACAGCCGGTAGAAGACCGTCCGTCCCTGCGTGCGAGGAGTGACCAGCCCGGCGGTGCGCAGCATGCCTGTGTCCCGTCCCCGTCCGGGGTCATGCGCCGTCAGGCGCCGACGAACGGCCTGGTTTGCAGGTCGGGCAGCACCGCGGCCAGGACCGCGTAGTCGGCGTCGCGGTGCAGCAGCTCGACCTGGTGCCGCACCGCCACGACGGCGATGAGGCAGTCGACCAGGCTGCGGACGGTGGCGCCGCGAGCACGGGCCGCGCCGTAGGCGCTCGCCGCAGCCGGGAAGTCCAGAGTCGGATCGACCCCCACGACCGGCAGGCCCGCCACCAGCAGCTCGAGCGAGGGGAGTGAGGCCGGGCGGGCGCCGGCGAGCAGCTCCATCGCCACGGGCTCGGTGATCGCGACGTCGTCGGGCCGGTCGCGCAGCAGGCCGGCCAGGGCGCGTGCGGCGGGTGAGCCGGTGCCGCGCAGGTACTCGACCCACATGGAGGTGTCGACGAGCAGCAGGCTCACGGGGCGCCGCTGCTGCGGCGCATCTCGTCCAGGTCGCCGTCCCAGCCGATGCCTTCCAGCGACGCCAGGAAGTCCGGCGTGAGCCGCGGCCCGGCCAGCCGGCGCAGCGCCAGGTCGACGGCCTCGCGCTTGGTGCGCAACCCGTGCCGGCGCATGACGATGGCGACCAGCTCGTCGTCGAGGTCGATGTTGGTGCGTCCCATACACCAACGTTACACCTCGGGGCAGTCTTCAACCACATGGCAGCTGGGGGAGCGGGTGACGGGAATCGAACCGGATGTCGGAACAGCCGTCTTCCGCACGCCGATGCCCAGGGCTTGCTCGACCGGGCCGCCGGGAGAAGCAGGAACGAGGCTTTCGCCGGTCGCTAGGGCGGCCTCTGGAGTACAGCCGCGGACGGGCACCTGCCGGACTGCTGCGGTCAACGACCGGCACGAGACCGTACGAGATTGTGGTGGCGACGGTCCGGACGGTGCGCCGTCGCGACCACAGAGTCGGCAGCGCCGCTGACCCGTGGAAGATCCCCCAAGCCCATGACAGGGCCTTGAGGTTGCGTCAGAGTGCGGCGCCTAACCCGGTGGCCGCGCGGCACACCGCGTCGGCGAACAGCTCGAAGGTGAAGACGCTGTCGTACGGGACGTCGGCGTAGCGGGTGGTCACGCCGTCAACAGTGATGTTCCCGCTGAAGGTCGCCGATGCGTTCCAGGGCTCGACCAGGGTCCCGACGATCCGGAGGAGTGCCGGTCCGGTGACCGGCCGTACCTCGAGTATTGTGCCGGACGAGATGATCGTCCGGGTGGTGTCGTCGCCCGGCGCCGCGAACGGCTCCGTGAACCGCACGTGGGTGTCGATCGTGGCCGCGCCCTGTCCGGTGGGCGACGTGCTCAGGAAGTCGGTGTCCTTCGTACGGAAGCTCCGGTCCACGTTGCGGTAGTCCTGGTCGTAGTAGCGGGTCTGGTAGCGGTCCGAGGTGAAGGTGTTCCACAGCGGGACGCTGCACCCGAAGTCCTCGATTATCCCGAAGTTCCCCTCCAGGTGCCGCTCACCGGTGCAGACCGGCCCGGTGGTCTTGAGCTTGCAGTCCCATGGCGCGAAGGCCGGGCTCAGCGCCGGCTGCAGGCGGCTCTCGTCGACCGTGCTCGGCGTGGCCTGCGCGCTGCTGACCGGGGTCAGGACAGCCAGCAGCGTTCCGGCGAGGGCGAGGGCTCCCGTACGAGTTCGGCTCATGACGTCTCCTGGAGGCAAGGGGCACGCGGTCGTGCCGAGACGCCGACGGTGCGCCCCACCGGTATGCGGGCGCCTTCCGTCGGTATCCGTCGGGTATCCGCGCCGTTGACGCCTCAGGCAACAAGGTCGACTCTCCGCCGCATGGGCGTCCGTCTGCTCGGCCCCGCACGTGTGGACGGGGATGCCACGCTGCGCCCCCGTGACCTTCGGGTGCTGAGCGCGCTCGCGGTTCGCCTCGGCCTTGCTGTGTCGGCGGCCGAGCTCGCGGAAGCCGTGTGGGGCCCGGCTCCTCCGGCGTCGTGGCCCAAGCAGGTGCAGATCTGCGTGGGTCGGCTGCGCAAGGCGCTCGGCTCCGCTGTGGTGGAGACCGTCGGGAACGCCTACCGGCTCCAGGCGGACGCCTTGGACCTCGACGTCACCGACTTCGAGCAGCTGGTGGTCCGTGGACGGGTCCTGGTGCAGGCCGAGGAGCTCGACCGGGCTGCCGCGACCTTCGCGCGAGCCGGGGCGTTGTGGCAGGGCACCCCGTTCCGCGACCTCGACGGGTGGTCGCCGGCACTGGCCGAGCGCCTGCGCCTGGAAGATCTGCACCGCTCGCTGGACGAGGAGCTGCTGGACGCCAGGCTGCGGTGCGGGGAGCACCGTGAGGTGGCCGGGAGGGCCGAGGCCCTGGTGGCCGAGGACCCGCTGCGCGAACGCCGGTGGGCGATCTTGGCGCGGGCGCAGTACCAATGCGGACGCCAGGCGGATGCCTTGCGCTCCCTGCAGCGGGCACGACGCCTGCTGCTGGAGCAGCTGGGCGTCGACCCGGGACGTGAGCTGGTCGAGCTCGAGGCGGCCATCCTGCGCCAGGAGCCAGCGCTGCTCAGCGTGCCCGCGCAACGCGCCGTCTCGGGCGACTGCCCGTACAAGGGCTTGTCCTGGTACGACACCGGCGACCGGCTGTACGGCCGCGATCGCGAGGTCGACGCCTGCCTCGCGCGGCTGCAGTCGAGCCCGTTCCTCGTGCTGGCGGGCCCGTCAGGATGCGGGAAGTCGTCGCTGCTGCGAGCGGGCATCGTGCCTGCGCTGCACCGGCTGGGCCGATCCACCCTGCTGCTCGTGCCCGGCCCCGACGGCGGGCTGGACCTGCCTGGCCGCCGTGACGCCGAGCTCGTCCCGGTGCTCGTCGTCGACCAGCTGGAGGAGGTGTTCGCCGCCGCTCACGGCGTCGAGCAGGTCCTGACGACCTGCACCCGGCTGGCCGCACACGCCCGCGAGGTCGGGCCGGTCGTCGTGGCCGTGCGCGCGGACCACCTCGCCGGACTGGCCGCCGACTCCTCGCTCGGGCAGCTGGTCGAGCAGGGGCTGCACCTGGTACGCCCGCTGTCCGCCGGCGCGCTCCGCGAGGCGATCGAACGGCCGGCCACCGACGCCGGCCTGCGGATCGAGGAGGGCCTGGTCGACCTGCTCGTCCGGGACACCGAGGGGGAGCCAGGCGCCCTGCCGCTGCTGTCCCACGCCCTCGCCGAGACCTGGCTGCGCCGTGACGGCAACGTGCTCACCGTCGAGGGCTACCGCGCCACCGGCGGCATCCGCGGCGCGGTGTCCCGCTCGGCGGACCGGCTCTACGAAGGGCTGCCGGCCGAGCAGCGGCCCGTCGTCCGGTCCCTGCTGCTCCGGCTCGTCGCACCGTCCATGGACGGCGACCCGGTTCGCTGCCGCGTCCAGGCCGACCGGCTGCGGGGCAACAGCGATCGCGAGCGCGTCCTGGCGCTCCTCATCCGCAGCCGGCTCGTCACCGCCCAGGACGAAGTGGTCGAGATCTCGCACGAGGCGCTGGCGCGGGCCTGGCCGCGACTGCGTTCGTGGCTCGACGACGACAGCGCCGGCCAGCGCGTCCTGCGGCACCTCACTGTTGCAGCGGACGGCTGGGACGCGCTCCGCCGGCCCGACAGCGAGCTCTACCGCGGGGCGCGACTGGCGACCGCGGTCGAGCACCACCGGGACGGCCGAGCCGACCTCACGGCGGTCGAGCAGGCGTTCCTCGACGCCTCGATGGCCCACGCTGACTCTGAGCAGCTGGGCGCGCGGGTGCGCGCTGCCTACGACGCCCGGCGCAACCGCCGGCTGCGCGGCCTGCTCGCCGCCGTGCTCGCGCTACTTCTGGTCTCCGTCGTGGCCGGTGGGACCGCCGTCCTGGAGAATGACAAGGCCCGCGGGCAACGGGACGCCGCCCGTGCGGCGGAGGACACCGCGCGTCTGCAGTCGCTCGTCAGCACCTCCCTGGCTCTGCGCAGCACCGACCGAGACGTCGCCGCGCTGCTCGCGGTGGAGGCCGCCCGACGCTGGCCCGGTGACCCGCTGCCGCTGTCTGCTCTGCTGAGCACCTTCACCGGCAGCCCCGGTTTCCTGGGCTACCGGTACGTGGCCGACGCCGGTTCGCTCACCGGCGCGCTGGTGACCGGCACGCCCAACGCGGTCATCTCCGCGGACGGCGGGAGCCTCGAGGTCCTCGACCTCGACACCGGGCGGACGCGCGTGATCCCGGACGGGGGCTCGTCGCCCCGGACTTTCAACCGGCAGGTCGCGGTCAGCGCCGACGGACGCGTCGCCGTCGTGCTCCGCGGCCTGCGCGACGACGGCTGCTTCGACCTCGACCGGCTCAGGGTGACGAACGGTGACGGCTGCGCGACGCTCGACGGATTTGACGTCCGCACTGGTGCGCGCATGCTCGGACCCCTCATCCCCCCGGTCGGACCGGGTGCCGTCGCCCTCAGCGACGACGGAGCGCTCGTCGCCGTCGCCGGCGGGTACGACGGCGCACTGGCGGTCTACCGGACGGCGGACGGGAGCCGGGTCGCGGTCGTCCCCGGCCTGCCGCGGCCCCCCGACGCGCAGCAGCGGCTGGACAGTGCAGGGGTCGCCTTCGGGCCGGACGGGTCGGTCTACCTCGGGTCGCTGGCCGGCCCGGTGCGCGTCATCGACCCCGTCAGTGGCTCCGTGGCGCGCACGATCGCTGCGCCGCTGGGTTCCTCCAACCAGCACGTGCATGTCGGGGCGGACGGCGTCGTCGTCACCGGCGGTCCGGAGTGGCTGTTCGCGGCCGACGCGCCCACGGGCCAGCGTCGCTGGGTGCAGGACCTGCGCGGCAGGCACCCCGATCCGTGCCCGTTCTTCGCGGTGGCGGCGGCGGCCGGCACCGTCTACTGCGGCAATCACTTCGGGCAGATCGAGCAGCGAGCGCGGAGCACCGGACAGCGCACCGGCACGGTCCTGGACCCGCAGCTCGGCGACGTCGGTCCGCTCGCCACCACCGACGACGGCGAGCAGCTGGTGGCCTTCGGCGCCCAGGTCCCCGCCGTCTCGCGGTGGCAGCTGGACGGCGGCGGACTGGTCACAAGGTCGATCGCGAAGGGTCATGTCCTCGCCGACGGCTTCGACCCTGCCGACGGGACCCGGCTGCTCGTCGCCGCCCGGGGACCGACCGCCACCGTCGACGTGGACTTCGACGACTGGGCGCTGTGGGACGCCTCGGCCGACCGCGAGGTCGACCCTGTCGAGGTCGACATGGAAGGCGTGGGCTGGGCCGGCCGGGACACCCTTGTCGGTCTCGACCGTACGACCGAGCTGTTCGGCTGGTACGACCCCCGTCGCAGGGCGCTCGTCCCGGGTGCCGAGATCACCCCCGAGTGCGGCCACCTCTGGTCGGCCGCCGGCGGGACCCGCGCCTACTGCGGCCTGCTGAACGGCGACGTCTGGACGATCGACGTGGCGACCCGGCAACGGATTCCTCCCCTGATCCGCGCCTCCGGGCCGGCCTCCACGGTGTCGGCCACCCGTGACGGTGCTGTCGTCGTCGTCACCGCCCGCGGGCCGGACGGTCCTGTCACCACCGTGCACGACGGCGTGACCGGTGAGCAGCTCACTGCACCGCTCGAGGCGGCACCGGAGCGCACCGGTGTCAGCCTCGACGGTGTGCTCGTCGGAGCGTCCGGCGGGACGCTCACCCGCTACGACCTGATGACAGGTGAGGTAGTCGCCGAGCTCCCAGGGGCCCGTGGCGAGATCAACACCCTGCAGTTCAGCGACGACGGCCGGCTGCTGCTCGCGACCTCGAACGATCAGACCGCCTCGCTGTACGACGTCGCGACCGGCACCCGCCTCGGTGACCCGATTCCCTCCGACGCGCCCCTGCTGTACCCGGCGTACCTCCGCCAGGACGGCCTGTCCCTGGCGGTCACTGACGCCAGCGGTGTCCAGGTGTGGGACCTCGACCCGGCGCACCTCCGCGAAGCCGCCTGCCGCCTCGCCGGCCGCAACCTCACCCCGACCGAGTGGCAAACCCACATGCGCAACCTCGTGCCGTACCGGCGCTCCTGTGAAGGCTTCGGCACGTCATGACCACAGGCCGTGGTGTCACCCGGAGCTGGCGAAGAGCGGCTACCTGGTGGCTACGAGCTGCCTGGTCAAGCTCGCTCGAGAACTGCTGAAGCCCCGCCCCTCTGGCAAGCGACCAGGTGAGCGGGACGGCGGCGTAGGTGAGCGGGCGACGGGAATCGAACCCGCGTAGCCAGTTTGGAAGTCCGGCGGAAGGGGGTCCGCAGACGTGCGCCGGAATGCATAACCGCAGGTCAGCGGCATGATCGTCTCCGCGGCCATCCGCCGGAATCCACAGTCGTGCCCGCCGATCGGGCACGCAGCGGGCACGGTGATCTTGCTGGCGGGCGACTCCCCGGCGACGGGAGGGCTGTGAAGCGCATTGTGATCCGGGGTGTGACGTCGTACGCTTCGCGGCCTGAGGTGAGGATCCGAACTATGACGCGCACTCCGGCCCGGCCAGACCTGCAGGCGCACCACGACGCGACGCGCCTAGATCCCGCCGTGCTGGTCAAGGAGCTGCGCGACCTGCTCGGCGCGAAGCTCGTCGCGTACCTCGGTGGCGTCAAGGAGACGCGCGCGGTCCGGCAGTGGGCCGAGGGCACGCGGGCTGTCTCGGGCGGTGAGGACCTGCACCGGTTGCGTGTCGCCTACCAAGCCGCGAGGCTGGTCGCCGAACGAGACACCGCCGAGGTCGTGCAGGCATGGTTCCAAGGCCTGAACCCCGCGCTGGGGGACCGCTCGCCCGCGCGGCTGCTACGCGAAGGGGCCGTCGACGAGGTCGGGCCGCAGGTCCTCGCCGCCGCCCGACAGTTCGCAGCCGTCGGCTGACCGGTGCCGCCCTCGACCCTGCTGGCGCTGACTGAGAACGGTGACCTTCTGTGTCAGGACGGAGCCAGTCGACGCGTCCACCGAGTGGGCTTCGAGCCTGAGCCCTGGGCGTGGACGCCGTGGCAGTACGCCGAGCATGGCCGCTTCTCCGGCCGGTGGGACGACCCGGACGGGGTGTGGCGAAGCATCTACGTGGGGGAGAGCCGGCTGGCGTGCTTTCTCGAGGTGCTTGCCTTCGCGCGCGCTGATCCTCAGCTGCAGCACGACCTGGCCGGCCTCGAGGAAGCGCCCGAAGATGCGGTCGCCCACCCCACGCTGCCTGGCGGCTTGCTCCCGGGCAGCTGGACAGGGCCGCGGCGCGTCGGCTCTGCACTGCTCACCGGCTGGTATGCCGTTCCAGGTGACAAGGAGTCACTGCCGACGCTGCGGGTACGGTTTCTCCCGCTGGCGGTCAAGCTGAGGTTGGCCGATGTCGATGCCGCTGCAATCCGCCTCGCCGAGCCCCGCGCCTTCACCCAAACGATGGCGGCGTGGTTGTACGACCAAACTTCCCCCGACGGAAGACCCCTCGGGGGGGGGGAATTCATTTCGCGGCACGGCGACGGCGTCACCCTGTGGGCGGTGTTCGAGCGACCCGGTGACGACGAGGTCTCGGCGCTGCTCCTCGAACCACAGTCCGACGCGATCGACGAACACGATCCCGATCTGCGTGAGGCGATGAGGATCCACCGGCTGCGGTGGTCCGCGAGCGGCTGAATCGGGTGCCTTGCTGTGGGTCACGCGATCAGCGGGCAAGGGCCTACACCCGCTGCCTGGATGCCGGGGCAGAGAACGGCAATTAATGCGCGTCGTCAACGACCTCTAGCGGATGGTCCCCGTACATCCTGCCCGCCGGCCAACCGGGGCGCTTCGGCCGATGTTGCTCCCACTCGGGGCGGGAAGTGCAGTTGCATTCGAGTGTCAGCGCTCCGCCTTGCGCCAGCGCCAATCGTTGCCTGGCGCCAACGGGTCAGTTGCACAGTGCCAATGCGCCCGTTGGCAGCGAGGAAAGGATTGGCGGCGCGCAGCTGCCCCGCCGAGTGGTGGAACGCGCGGTGCCGACGCTGCGTCGTATGAGCGTGCTGTCGAGGTTCCTGCCCGCTGCTGTTGTCCTGGTCGCGCTGCTGGGCGCGGCCGGCTGCGGCGGGTCGAGCAGCCCGTCGTCGCCGGCGGCCGCGACGGCTGCGGCCAGTGCCGCCCCTGACCGCCAGCAGGCTGTTCCTGCCAAGTTCGCGGCTGCCTGCGGCAAGCCCGGGTCCCGTGTGAGCGCGCCGTCGAGCATCACGATCAAGCACACGGACTGCGACCTGACCGGTGTCACGATCAGCAGCCCAGGACAGGGTGGCGCCGTGGTGCCCGAGCCCGGCCGGGGTGTGAGCAACAGCGCTGGCCTGTCCCTGTCGACGAACGCCGACGGCGACGTGACGGTGTCGCTTGAACAGTGACGGGCAAGTGCCTCAGGACGGCTGGTGGGTGACGCAGCCGACGCCGGTTACCCGGCGTCCCAGGTTCACGAGGTCCGCTGCCCTGCTCGCTGTCGTGGTCATGGCCGCCGGGTGCGGCGACGCTCCTGATCTGGCCGGTCCCGGCCCCGCTGTCGGCGGCCCGTCTGCCGGCCCGGCGACGCAGGACGGGGCGTGCCCTGCCGTGTACCCGGCCGTAGACGGGCCGTGGGTTCCCGAGCTACCCAGCGCGGAGACTGACGGCCGGCTGGTCCCTGACGCCGACCCGGTGCTGGCGCACGTCTGCCGCTACACCGGAAGGCAGAACAGCGGCGACCCGGTGGCGCTCGAGCTGGCCGGGGAGGTCGACGTCCGCGCAGGTCTGGACGCCGTACGACGCGACCTGAACCTGCCCGCCCTGCTGGAAGGAGCCGGACGGTCGTGCACTGAAATGGGGGGTGAGCTGGTGCCGCACCTGGTCCGGTTCGACTA
>JAJAYV010000024.1 GCA_026786045.1 Frankiaceae bacterium
CGGGTGAGATCGCCCCACGGGAAGGTCCACCACGGCTGCAGCAGGCTCCAGAAGACGGCAGCGGCGCCGAAGGTCCACGCGGCCAGGCTGAGCGGGTCGCGGCTGCTCATCCCCCGCTCGCTGCTGAGGTAGTAGGTGGCCAGCGCCGCCGCGGCGCCGAGCCCGGCGAGCACGCCGAGCCCGTCGAGCTGCAGTCCCTGCCAGGCCTCGGCAACGACGACCAGCCCGACCACGCTCAGGGCCAGGGCCGACCAGATGCGCCGGCGCACCGGCTCCCGTCGCACGAAGCGCACCCACACGACGACGAGCACCGGCGCGAGGTACTCCAGCAGCAGCGCGATCCCGACCGGAAGCCGGCCGATCGCGACGAAGTAGAGGAACTGCACCAGCCCGATGCCCACGACCCCGGCCGCGACCAGGAAGCCGATCTCGCGCGGCGCGGCCCGCAGGCTGCGGGGGCGCAGCACGACCACGGCGGCGAGGAAGCACAGCGCCGCCCCCATGCTGCGGAGCTCCACGAGCCGCAGCGAGGACAGCCCCGAGGCAAGGACTGTCTTGCTCACGCTGCCGTTCAGCGCGAACAGGAACGCGGCCAGGGTCGCGAAGACGACGCCGCGCCAGGGGGAGGTGGTCAGGTGATGGTCACCCCGCCGTCGACCGCCAGGGTCTGGCCGGTGACGTAGCCGCCGGCCGGGCTGGCCAGGAAGACCAGCGCGGCGGCGAGCTCGCGCTCGTCGCCCTTGCGACCGGCGACCATCCGCGGGGCCAGCATCTCGAGGTAGCCCGCCGGGTACGCGTCGGTCATCTCGGACTGGAAGAAGCCCGGTGCAAGGGCGTTCACCCGGATCCCCTTGCGCCCGGTCCACTGCTGGGCGAGGTCGCGGGTGAGCCCGATGAGCCCGGCCTTGCTCGCGGCGTAGGCCGCCTGCGGCAGCGCCGCCGTGGTGATCCCGAGGATGCTGCTGATGTTGATGATGCTGCTGCCCGGCTGCATCACCCGGCCGCAGGCCTGCGCCATCCAGTAGCAGCCGTTGAGGTTCACGTCGATGACGGAGCGGAACTGCTCGACCGTCTCGCGCGTGGCCGGTACGGCCGTGCCGATGCCGGCGTTGTTGACGAGCACGTCCACCCGGCCCAGCTGCGCCACCGCCTCGTCGACCAGCCGCTGGCAGTCAGCGGGCTCCGCGACGTCTGTCTGCACCGTGATCGCCCGCCGCCCGACCGCCTCGACGAGCGCCTTCGTCTCCTCCAGCCGGTCGACCCGCCGCGCGCCCAGCGCCACGTCGGCGCCCGCCTCGGCCAGGGCCTTCGCGAAGGCGACCCCGAGCCCGGAGGACGCCCCCGTCACGACCGCCACCTTGCCGTCCAGCCGGAACATGTCCAACACGCTCATGGGCGTCCTACCTCCGCGGGCCTCGCGGGCGCGGCCTGGTGCCTGCCCTGCCCGGCATGGTGCACCAGCGCCGCGTCACACTGCGAGGGACCCACAGACCACGCGAGGAGCCCCATGACCGTCCAGACCGCCCCGGCCAACGGCATCGAGATCGCCTACGAGACCTTCGGCGACCCGAGCGGCCGCCCGCTGCTGCTCGTCATGGGGCTGGCCACCCAGATGCTGGCCTGGCACGAGGAGTTCTGCGGCGCGCTGGTCGATCTCGGCTTCCACGTCGTCCGCTACGACAACCGCGACATCGGGCTGTCGACGCACCTGCACGACGCGCCCCCGCCGGACGTCATGGCGGCGTTCGGCGGCGACACGAGCTCGGCCTCCTACACGCTCGACGACCTGGCCGACGACGTCGTCGCGCTGCTCGACCACCTCGGCATCGACCGCGCCCACGTCGTCGGCGCCTCGATGGGCGGCATGATCGCGCAGACCGTCGCGATCCGGCACCCGGCCCGCGTCGCCAGCCTCACCTCGATCATGTCCACCCCCTCGCCGACGGTCGGCAGCCCGACGCAGGAGGCGATGGCGGTGCTGTTCGCGCCGCCGGCGACCAGCCGTGAGGAGGCCGTGCAGCGCGCCCGCCAGACCTACGAGGTCATCGGCTCCCCCGGCTACCCGCTCGACGTCGCCTGGCTCGAGACCATCAGCGGCGAGGCGTACGACCGGGCGTACGACCCGCTCGGCGTCGCGCGGCAGCTGCTCGCGATCCACGCGTCGGGTGACCGGACCCCCGGCCTTCGCGAGCTGGCCGTCCCCACGCTCGTCGTGCATGGCGACGCCGACCCGCTGGTGCAGGTGGCCGGCGGCCATGCGACCGCCGAGGCCGTGCCGGCCGCCGAGCTGCTCGTGCTCGAGGGCATGGGCCACAACCTGCCCCGCGAGCTGTGGCCGCAGATCACCGAGGCGATCGCGAAAGTCGCCGACCGGGCGGCCAAGTGAGCGAGGTCCTCTGGCAGCCCTCGCCCGAGCGGGTCGAGCGGTCCCGGCTGACCCGCTTCGCCCGTGAGGCGAGCGAGCGACACGGCGTCGAGGTCGACGACTACGAGGCGCTGTGGCGCTGGTCGGTCGACGACCTCGAGGACTTCTGGGCCGCGGTCTGGGACCACTTCGACGTGATCGCCTCGCAGCCGTACGAGCAGGTGCTCACCAGCCGCGAGATGCCGGGGGGCCACTGGTTCCCCGGAGCGCGGCTGAACCTGGCCGAGAACGTCCTGCGCACCAAGGGATCCGGCATCGCGCTGGTCGCCGTGGCCGAGCAGGGCCCGGCGGTCGAGCTGTCGTGGGACGAGCTGCGCGGCCAGGTCGGCGCGCTGCAGGCCACGCTGCGCGAGCTCGGCGTCGGCGAGGGCGACCGCATCGTCGGCTACCTGTCGAACGTCCCCGCGGCGGTCGTCGCCTTCCTCGCCAGCGCCAGCCTGGGCGCGGTGTGGTCGGCCTGCGCGCCGGACATCGGCCCAGCCAGCGCGGTGGACCGCTTCGGCCAGCTCGACCCGTCGGTGCTCGTCACCGTCGACGGCTACCGCTTCGGCGGCAAGGAGCGCGACCGCCGCAACGCGGTCGGCGAGCTGCTCGACGGCCTGCCGACCGTCACCGCCGTGGTCGCGCTGTCGCTGCTCGGCGAGCAGGTCGAGCGGCCCGGCCTGCGCGTCGTGCCGTGGGACCAGGCGGTCGCCGCACCCCGCGAGCCGGACTTCGTGCAGGTCGAGGCCGAGGCGCCGCTGTGGGTCGTCTACTCCTCGGGCACCACCGGACTGCCCAAGGGCCTGGTGCACGGGCACGCCGGCGCTCTGGTCATGGGGCTGGCCCAGCAGGGGCTGCAGTACGACGCCGGTCCCGGCGACCGCTTCTGCTGGTACACCTCCACCAGCTGGATCATGTGGAACGTCCTCATCTCCGCGCTGTCGGTCGGCGCGACGGCCGTCTGCTACGACGGCAGCCCGCTGTGGCCGGACGCCGACCGGCTGTGGCAGCTCGCCGAGGACCAGCGGCTCACCCAGCTCGGCACCAGCCCCGGCCACCTGCTGGCCTGCGAGAAGGCCGGGCTCGTCCCCCGCCGCGACCACGACCTGTCGGCGCTGCGCGCGGTGGGCTCGACCGGCTCGCCCCTGCCGGCCTCGTCGTTCCGCTGGCTCTACGAGAACGTCGGCGACGACCTCGCGCTGCACGTCATCAGCGGCGGCACCGACTTCGCGGCAGCGCTGCTGCTCGACGCGCCCTGGCTGCCGGTCACGGCCGGCGAGATGTCCTGCCGCGGGCTGGGTCTGCACGTTGAGGCCTGGAACGAGCAGGGCCGCCCGCTCGTCGGCGAGGTCGGCGAGCTGGTCGTGCTCAAGCCGATGCCGTCGATGCCGCTGCGCATCTGGGGCGACGACAGCGGAGAGCGTCTGCACGACAGCTACTTCGACGTCTACCCCGGCGTGTGGAGGCACGGCGACTGGGTGACGGTCACCGAGCGCGGCACGGGCGTCGTGCACGGCCGGTCGGACTCCACCCTCAATCGGCACGGCGTGCGGATGGGCAGCGCCGACATCTACGCCGCCGTCGAGGGCATGCCGGAGGTCGCCGAGGCGCTGGTGCTCGGCGTCGAGCAGGACGACGGGGGCTACTGGCTGCCGTTGTTCGTGCGCCTGGCTGACGGCGCGACGCTCGACGACGCGCTCGTGGAGCGGATCCGCACGACGGTGCGCGAGCAGGCGTCACCGCGGCACGTCCCGGACGAGGTCGTCGAGGTCCCGGCGATCCCGCACACGAGCACCGGCAAGAAGCTCGAGGTGCCGCTGAAGCGGATCGCCCAGGGCGTGGCCGTCGACCGGGCGCTGAATCTCGGCTCCGTGGACGATCCCGGCGCGGTGCAGTGGTTCGTCGACCACCTGGCAGCGCGCCGGGCCTGAGCCTCAGACCCGGCAGCGCTCGACGTAGGCCGGGAAGTCCCACGTGGACAGGAACGCCTGCGCCGCAACGGTTCCGACTTCGAACAGCGCGTCGGTCTGCGCCCGTGTGATGCCGAAGTCGACCGCACTGACGGCGTCGGCGGGAACGAACACGGTGCGCACGACCGTGCACGGGTCGTCGACGTAGGCCGCGTCCTGGTCGTTGAGCAGCGTCTCGAGCGCGGCCAGCCCGATCGACAGCGGACCGCGCACCGGCCGGGTCACCGGCGGCCGGCCCGGACGGGCGGTGAGCCGCACGCCGAAGGTCGGCCAGCGCGGCGTCGAGGAGGTGTCGAACAGCCCGATCGGGAAGCCGGACAGCAGCCCGCCATCCACCCAGGTCGCGCCGGCCACGCGCACCGGTTGGAAGAAGAAGGGGATGGCCGCCGACGCCCGCACCGCCCGCGCGACGCTGAAGTCGTCCGGGTCGATGCCGTAGGTCGGCAGGTCCCACGGCAGCCGGGCGAGGCGGCGACGCGACAGGTCGCTCGCCGTGACGACCAGCGACCAGGCGTACTGCGTCGGCTCGTCCCCGGTGCGCAGGTCACCGAAGGTGCGCACCCCGAGCTCGCCCAGCGCGCCGGTGAGGAACGACTCGAGGTAGTCCCCCTCGTACAGCCCGTCGCTGGCGAGCAGGGACAGCAGGCCGCCGACCAGCGGCACCCGGCCGAGCAGGCTGCTGTCGCGGAAGCGCCGGTAGTCGATCGTCCGCACGATCTCCTCGAGCCGCGAGAGCGGCTCGCCCGCCTTCTGCAGCGCCGCGACGAGCGAGCCGACGACCGCGCCGGCGCTGCTGCCGGCGACGCGCGGGAAGCGGTAGCCGGCGGCGTCCAACTCGCTCACCGCCCCGACGAGGCCGATGCCGCGGACGCCCCCGCCCTCCAGGACCAGGTCTGCGTTCATCCCTACGACCGTAGCCAAGCGTGCCGACAGGGTCCGGATCTGTGGCCCGGCAGGGGCTATACGTCCCTGGGGAGCCGACGCACACTGGGCGTACGCCCGCCAGGAGGTGCCCATGCCGTTCACCGAGGTCCCCGACCTGCTCCCCGTGCTCTCGCGCGGCAAGCACCGCAACGCCCGCAAGGGCGCCTGCTTCATGGAGCTGGCGTCCTTCCTGGCTGGGGAGCGCTGGAGCGACCACCCCGCGTGCACCCACCCGCTGCTGGCCGAGGTGGCCCGCCAGGTCAATGACCGCACCACCGACGCCGGCCGACCGCACCTGGCGCCACTCATCCCCGAAGTCATCGGGCTGACCACCGAGGACCCGCTGGCCGACGTCCGGATCGCGCTGCACTGCGCGCTCACCGCACTGCCGGACGTCGCCTTCGACGCGCAGCGCTCGCTCGCCGTCGGGGTGCTGGCCTGCGAGCGGCAGCTCGTCGCACTGGAGGACCCGCACCTGGACGCTGTACGACGGC
>JAJAYV010000025.1 GCA_026786045.1 Frankiaceae bacterium
AGGTAGGTGACGCCCACCCCGAGGCCGTACGCCGCGACGGTCAGGAAGCCGACCTGGCCGAAGTTGAGCAGCCCGGTGTAGCCGAAGTGGATGTTGAGCCCGATCGCGGCGAGCGCGAGGTACAGCGCCTCCGCGTTGAGAAGGGCCGTGAGTGTGTTCTGGAGGATCACGCCGAAGTCCATCCGGACCTCCCTGGAGCGTCGCAGCGGCGGGGGTCTGTCGGCCGGCTCATCCGACGCGCCGTCATCCGACACGCTCCGCGCGGCCGAGGATGCCCTGCGGGCGGACCACGAGGATGAGGATCAGCACGACCAGCGCGCCGACGTTCTGCAGCTCAGCGGGGATCACCAGCGTCGACATCTGGGTGAAGATGCCGATCACCAGGCTGCCGACCAGGGCGCCGAAGGCGGTGCCAAGGCCGCCGAGCGTGACGCCGGCGAACAGCAGCAGCAGGATCTGGAAGCCGAGCAGGTAGCTCACCTGCTGCGACAGGGCGAGGAAGACCCCGCCGAGCACGGCGAGCGCGGTGCCGATGACCCAGACGACGTTGATGACCCGCTCCACGTCGATGCCGGAGGTGGCTGCCAGCGAGGGGTTGTCGGCAACCGCGCGGGTCGCCTTGCCCAGGCGGGTCTTGATCAGCGCCACGCCGACCACCGTGAGCACCAGCGCCGACAGGCCCATGATGATCAGGTCACGCGGCGGGATCGAGATCGGGCCGAGATTCAGCGGCTGCTGCGTGGCGTACTGCGCGTAGGAGCGCGAGCTGCCGCCGATGAAGTACAGGTAGAGGTAGCGCAGCACCAGCGACAGGCCGATGCTCACGACCAGCGCGGCGATCAGTCCGGTGCCGCGACGGCGCAGCGGCCCCCAGAGCCCCTTGTCGATGAGGTAGCCGAAGACGGCGCCGACCACCAGCGCGCACAGCGTCGCGGGGATGAGGTTCATCCCGACCGTCACGTTGAAGAAGTACGCCGCGATCGCGCCGCCGGTGAGGAACTCGCCGTGCGCGAAGTTGGTCAGCCCGGTCGTCCCGAAGATGAGCGACAGCCCGATCGCGCCCATCGCGATGACCAGACCGAACTGCAGGCCGCGCACGAACAGCTGCAGCGCCCGCTCGGCGTCGCCGGTCGTCTCGCGGTTGCCCTCGCCGAGGACGAACAGCGCGGGCGAGACCGCGCCGGGCCGTACCGTGACCGGGCGCTCGTCGCCGCCCTCCTCGCGGACCGTGACGCCTTCGGGCAGCGACTCCAGGTCGAGCTTGATGATGTAGTCGCCGGGCTCGGGGACCGAGATGGCAAAGGCGCCGGTCGCGTCGCTGACGGCCTCGCCCACGACCTTGCCGTCGAGCTCCGCCGTGATGACTGCGCCTTCGACGCGTTCACCGGCGTTGTTCAGGGTCCCGCGCACGCCCTGCGTGTCCTGGGCCAGCGCCGGACCGACGCCCGCGAGCAGCACGAGGGCTAGGGCCGCCAGCGCCAGGAAGGGCGCAGCGACGGCCGTCGCCAGAGTGCGCGCGGTGCGCGTGGCCGGTGGGCCTGACGCATGGACGGGACGGGGGAGGATCTTCCCCACGCACGCTCCTCCGGGTCTGCCGGGGCGCCCTCAGCGCACCGACGTTGGGTCGACAGCCGTCGGCACCCGGCCCGCGAGGGCGCGGAGCGTCGGCGGCGGGTTACTCAACCACGCCCGGTGCAGCAGACACGTCAGGAAACGCGAATGTCGTCAGACCGCTGCGCGCCGCGTGCCGTATGCCCGTTGTCCACCCGATCAGCGGCAGTGGATCTCAGCGGACGGCGCTGACCAGCGCGGTGAGCAGCGGTGCGACGACCAGCGCGGGCAGCAGGTCGCCGACGGCGACGGCCTTGAGGTTCAGCAGGCGCAGGCCCACCCCGAGCAGCAGCACACCGCCGGTCGCGGTGACCGAGGAGACCAGCGCCGCGGGCAGCAGCCCGCCCAGCAGTGCCCCGACCAGGGTGAGGGCGCCCTGGAAGACGCCGACGCTCAGCGCCGAGGCGGCCACGCCCCAGCCGAGGGAGGCGGCGAAGGCAAGCGACGCGAAGCCGTCGAGGGTGCTCTTGAGCGCCAGCTGCTCGATGCCACGCCCCAGCCCGTCCGACAGCGACCCGAGCACGGCCAGCGGTCCGACGACGAAGACGAGCGAGGCGCTGACGTACCCCTCGACGAAGCGGGCCCGGCTGGCGCTGTCGCCCTCCTTGGTCAGGCGCCGCTGCAGCCACGCGCCGACGCCCTCCATCCGGGCCTCGAGCTGCAGCAGCGAGCCGGTGATGCCGCCGAGGAGCACCGCGCCCAGCACGACGAGCAGGGTGCCGCCGTCGCCGACCGCGTTGGCGAACTCCGGGTCGCCGAGCGCCGCGACGTTGAGCCCGCCGATGACCAGCGTGACCAGGCCGAGCCCGTCGGTGACGGTCATCCGGGTGCGGTCGGGGAGCCGCCCGCCGAGCAGTACGCCCAGGCCCGAGCCGATCAGGATCGTGGCCATGTTGAGCAGGGTCCCTGCGCCGCGCACCACTGCCCCCGATACCTCCTGGTCCGTGCAGCCGGGTGTCTGTCCTTCGCCTGTCGCGACGTGCCGCTACCGCGCTAGTGTCGCGAGCCCCGGGGAGCCTAGGTGGTCGCCCGGGGACGCCCGGCCGACCGCGATCGCCTGCGGGGCAGGGCGCTCGACGTGCGCCGCGCTGCGGGCACGGTCCGTCGACGGGAGGGGACGCGGGTGGCTCGTGGTGCGCTCCGGGTGCGACCTGCGACGGTCGAGGACGTCCCGGCCCTGCTCGCCTTCGGCGACGAGCTCCGCGACGCGCTGCTGCCGTCGCCGCCCCAGGCGGTCCGCCCGCGCGGCACGCCCGCCGGCACGCGCGCGCTGCTCGAGCAGCGCTACCTCGAGGCGCTCGACGACCCCGAGCGCCACCTGGTCGTCGTCGTCAACGAGGCCGAGGAGCAGCTCGGCATGGCGCTGTTCACAGTCGCCTCGGCCAACGCGCTGGTCGACCTGCCCGCGGTCCACATGAGCCACGCCGTCGTCGCCGACCGGCACAAGCGCCGCGGCGCGGGCAAGGCGCTGGTCGGGGCGGCGGCGAGCTTCGCCGAGGCGCGCGGCCTCGAGCAGATCGTCGTGTCCGTCCACCCCGGCTCGCGCGACGCCAACCGCTTCTTCGCCCGGCTGGGGTTCGCGCCCCTGGCGGTGCGGCGGGTGGCGCCGGTCGCGGTGGTGCGTCGACGCCTGGCGCAGGCCGACCGTCCCGTCGACCTCGTCGTACGCCGACGTCCGCGCCGTTCCACGCGCCTGGTGCCCGGCGTCCCGCTCGGCGCAGCGGAGGACGCTCCCTAGAGTGGAGCCCGTGGCTGCCGCGAAGAAGGACGTCCCGCCCGCCCGCCCCCGGCTGCTGCTCCTGGACGGCCACTCCCTGGCCTACCGGGCCTTCTTCGCCCTGCCGGTGGAGAACTTCTCGACGACCACGGGGCAGCCGACCAACGCCGTCTACGGGTTCACCGCGATGCTCATCAACGTGCTGCGTGACGAGGCGCCGACGCACGTCGCGGTGACCTTCGACGTGTCCCGGGCAACGTTCCGCAGCGAGGCCTACAGCGAGTACAAGGCCGGCCGGGCCGAGACGCCGACCGACTTCAAGGGCCAGGTGTCGCTCGTGCGCGAGGTGCTCGACGCGCTGCGGGTGCCGATCGTCACCGCCGAGGGCTTCGAGGCCGACGACGTCATCGCGACGCTGGCCACGCAGGCCGAGGCCCAGGACATGGA
>JAJAYV010000026.1 GCA_026786045.1 Frankiaceae bacterium
CCCTGGCGCGGCTGGCTGCCGAGTGCCCGGACCTGCCCGTGCCGTGGCCCGCCCCGGCGCGGGAGGCGCTGGTGCAGCTGCTAGCCGCCGGACCCCCGGCCGTCCCGGTGCTCGAGGCGCTGGACCAGGCTGGGCTGCTCGTCCGGCTGCTGCCGGAGTGGGCCGACGTGCGCAGCAAGCCGCAGCGCAACAGCTACCACCGGTTCACCGTCGACCGGCACCTCGTCGAGGCGGCGGCCGCCGCGGCGGCCCTCACCCGCCGGGTGCACCGGCCCGACCTGCTCCTGCTCGGCGCGCTGCTGCACGACATCGGCAAGGGCCGGCCGGGCGACCACACCATCGTCGGGATGCGGGTCGTCGCCGAGATGGCGCCCCGGCTGGGCCTGCCACCGGAGGACGTCGCCGTGCTGGTCGCCATGGTCGAGCACCACCTGCTGCTGCCCGACGTCGCGACCCGCCGCGACCTGGCCGACCCGGCGACCGCCCAGGCCGTGGCCGCCGCAGTCGGCAGCGCCTACGTGCTGGAGCTGCTGCACGCGCTGACGGAGGCCGACTCAGCCGCTACCGGCCCGGCTGCCTGGTCGGCGTGGAAGGCGGGGCTCATCGCCGACCTCGTCCGGCGCACCGCCGCGCTGCTTGCCGGCGCGCCGCCGCCGGGACCGGCGCCGCTGGCCGCGCACCAGGAGGAGCTGGTGGCCGCGGGCGGCCCGCTGCTCGAGGCGGTCGGCGAGGAGGTGACCGTCGTCGCCCCCGACCGGCCCGGCCTGCTGTCGCTGACCACCGGCGTGCTCGCCCTGCACCGGCTCGACGTGCGGTCGGCGTCGGTCGTGTCGCGCGGCGCCACTGCCGTCGCGGTCTGCCGGGTCGCCGCGCGCTTCGGGGCGCTGCCGGACTGGGCCGTGGTGCAGGGTGACCTGCGCCGGGCGCTGGCCGGTGAGCTCGACCTCGAGGCGACGCTGGCCGCGCGGGAAGCGGCGTACTCCACCCGCAGCGTGCTGCCGAGGGCCCAGCCCTTCGTGCGCCTGCTCGACGACGTCTCCGAGACCGCCACCGTGGTGGAGGTGCACGCCGCCGACGCGCTCGGGGTGCTGCACCGGATCACCGGAGCGCTGGCAGCGGCCGGGCTCGACGTGCGGACCGCGCACATCTCCACCCTGGGCGCCGACGTGGTCGACGCGTTCTACGTCGTCGGCCCCGACGGCAGAAAGGTCAGCGACCCCGCGCTGCGGCTGCGGGTCGAGCTGGAGCTGCTGGCCAAGCTCGGCTGACGGGCCGGGTGCCGGCTGACGTAGCGTCCGGCTCCGCCCGGCTGACGTATAGGAGCGCCCATGCACGAGAACGGCTCGCCCTCCGTGTGCCTGGTCGGCACGTCGCCGCCCCGCCGCTGCGGGATCGCCACCTTCACCGACGACCTCCGCAAGGCGCTCACCGACAGCGGCTCGAACGTCCCGGCCGTGCAGATCGCCCTCACCGACGAGGGCGGCGTCTATGCCTACGGGCCGCAGGTCGTCTTCGAGATCCGCGCCGACGAGCTCGACGACTACCGCACCGCTGCGGAGTTCGTGAACGGGGCCGCCGTCGACGTGCTCTGCGTCCAGCACGAGTTCGGGATCTTCGGCGGAGAGCACGGGGGCTACGTCGACGAGCTGCTCGAGCGGGTGCGGGTGCCGGTCGTGACGACCCTGCACACCGTCGTCCCGGACCCCTCACCGGAGCTGCGGGCGGCGACCCGGCGCCTGGCCGACCTGTCCGACGTGCTCGTCGTGCTTGCCGAGCAGGCGGTCGACCTGCTCGTGGACGGCTGCGACGTCGACCGGGACAAGGTCCGGGTGATCCCGCACGGCGTGCCCCTCGGCCCGGACCTGGACCCCGAGCGCGCCAAGGAGGGGATCCTCGCGACCGGGCGCAGGGTGCTGCTCACCTTCGGCCTGCTGTCCCCGGGCAAGGGCGTCGAGGTGGTCCTCGAGGCGCTGCCGGCCGTCGTCGCCGAGCACCCCGAGGTGCTGTACATCGTGCTCGGGGCCACCCACCCGCACGTCCTGCGGCGGGACGGCGACGCTTACCGGGAGTCGCTGCTCGCCCGGGTCGCCGAGCTCGGCCTGCGCGACCACGTCCGGTTCGTCGACCGCTACGTCGACCTCGAGGAGCTGCGACGACACCTGGCCGCCAGCGACGTCTACATCACGCCGTACCACGGCAGCGACCAGATCGTGAGCGGCACGCTGGCCTACGCCGTCGGGTCCGGGTGCGCGGTCGTCTCGACCCCGTACGCCTACGCCCGCGAGCTGCTGGCCGCCGGCCGGGGGGAGCTGGTGCCGTTCCGCGACCCGGAGGCGATGGGAGCCACCCTGGGCGCCCTGCTCGGCGACGACCAGCGGCTGGACGGCCTGCGGGAGCGGGCGCGGGCGCACGGGCAGGCGATGAGCTGGCCGGTCGTCGGTGCGGCCTACCGCGAGCTGTTCGAGGAGGTGGTCGCCCGGCACGAGGCGCGGCCGCTGCCGGCGCTCGAGGGCCCGCTGCCCGGGCCGAGCTTCTCCTACCTGCGGGCGATCACGGACGACGTCGGGGTCTTCCAGCACGCGCCCTTCGGCGTCCCGGCGCGTCGGCACGGCTACTGCACCGACGACGTCGCGCGCGCGCTGGTGGTCGCGGTGGAGGGCGCGCGGCGGGGCGACCCGGTCGCCGCCGGGCTGGTGCCCGGCTGCTTGAGCTTCCTGCACTCCGCGCAGCAGCCCACCGGCCGCTTCTCGAACCTGATGGGCTTCGACCGGTGCTTCGTGGAGGGCACGGCCAGCCAGGACACGCTGGGGCAGGCGGTCTGGGGCCTCGGGGTGGCAGCGGCCCACGCTCCCTCCGCGGACTGGCGGGCGCTGGCCGCCGAGCTGCTGGCCCTGGCGGTGCCCGCGGCCGCGGACCTGCACGCGACCCGCGCGGTGGCGTACGCCATGACCGGACTGGCGACCTACCTGTCGCGGGACCCCGGCGCGCTGCAGGGCCGACGGGTGCTGCGACACCAGGCGGAGCGCCAGCTGCACCTGCTGTCCCTGCACGCCCGCGGCGACTGGCTCTGGTTCGACGACGCCCTCACCTACGGCAATGCCGCCGTCCCGGGGGCGCTGCTGCTGGCCGGTCGGGTCCTCGACGAGCCCGAGTGGCAGGACACCGGCGCCCGGACACTGGACTTCGTGCTGCAGCACACGATCTCGGGCGGGCGCTTCGAGCCGGTGGGCAACGCGGGCTGGTTCCCGCGCGACGGCGTCAAGGCGGTCTACGGCCAGCAGCCGGTCGAGGCGGGCCTGACGGCCCTGGCCTGCACGACGGCCCACGAGATCACCGGCGAGGTGCGCTACGCCGAGGCGGCGACCGCGGCGGCGGCCTGGCTGCTCGGGCGCAACCGCCTCGGGATCGCCCTCTACGACCGTGAGACCGGACGCTGCGCCGACGGCCTGGACCGGCACGGCGTGAGCCGCAACGCCGGCGCCGAGTCGACGATCTGTGCGCTGATGGCGCTGCTCGCAGTGTCGGACGACCCGGTGGCTGACGTGGGGACTGCGCCGTAGTGCGGGTCGGCATGCTGGCCCCGATCGCCTGGCGGGTGCCGCCGCGCCACTACGGACCGTGGGAGCTGGTGGTGTCCCGGCTCACCGAAGGGCTGGTCGCGCGGGGCGTCGACGTCACGCTGTTCGCGACGGGCGACTCGGTCACCGCCGCGACGCTGTCGTCGGTCGCGCCCCGGCCGTACGAGGAGGACCCGTCCTACGACGTCAAGGTCGTGGAGTGCCTGCACATCGCTGCGGCCTTCGAGCGGGCGGCGGACTTCGACGTGCTGCACAACCACTTCGACTTCCTACCGTTAAGCTACAGCCGGCTGGTCGGCACGCCGCTCGTCACCACCGTGCACGGGCTCTCGTCGCCGGGGATCCTGCCGGCCTACCGGGAGTACGACGACACCGTCGCCTACGTGGCGATCAGCCAGGCCGACCGCCACCCCGACCTGACCTACGCCGCGACGGTGCACCACGGGATCCCGGTCCAGGACGTGCCGCTCGGGACCGGCAGCAGCGACGGGACGCTGGTCTTCCTGGGTCGCATCCACCCCGACAAGGGGACGGCGGAGGCAGTCGAGGTGGCCCGCCGGAGCGGCCGTCCGCTGGTGATCGCCGGGATCGTGCAGGACGAGGCCTACTTCCAGGAGCAGGTGCTGCCGCACGTGGACGGCGAGCGGGTGCGCTACGTCGGTCCGGTCGGGCCGCAGGAGCGTGACCGGCTGCTGGGCGACGCCGACGCGCTCCTGCACCTGGTGCGCTTCGCCGAGCCGTTCGGCCTGTCGATGGTCGAGGCGATGGCCTGTGGGACGCCGGTGGTCGCCGTCCCGCTGGGCTCGGTCCCGGAGGTCGTGGCCGACGGCGTCACCGGCTGGCTGGTCGACGACGTCGAGGCCGCGGTCGGGGCGGTGGGCCGGCTCGACGAGCTGGACCGGGCGGCCTGCCGCCGCCGGGTGGTGGAGCGCTTCTCGGTCGAGCGGATGGTCGAGGGCTACCTGCGGGTGTACGAGGAGCTGGTGCGCTGAGCCGCGGTCAGCCCGCCGGCGGGCAGGCGAGCAGGGCGTCCAGCAGCTGCGGCACCGACAGCGTCGCGAAGCGCGTGCTCTGGTCGGAGGCGCCGTACGGCAGCACCAGGTGGTCGCCGTGCCGCATCGCACCGCAGGAGTAGACGACGTTCGGGACGTAGCCGTCCCGCTCGTCGTCGTCCGCCTCGAGGATCGGCTCGGGGAGGTCGCCCAGGATGCGGCTGGGGTCCTCGAGATCCAACAGCATCGCCCCGAGCCGGTAGGTGCGCATCGGCCCCACGCCGTGGGTGAGCACCAGCCAGCCGTGCTCGGTCTCGATCGGCGAGCCGCAGTTGCCGAGCTGCACGCCCTCCCAGGGCTGCTGCGGTCGGCGCAGCAGCGTGGCTGCCGTCTCCCACGCGCGGACGTCGGACGAGCGAACCAGGTGGATGTTCTCGCGGTCGGGGCGGGAGAGCGCGACGTAGCTGCCGCCGATCGTGCGCGGGAACAGCGCCATGCCCTTGTTGTGAGCGCCCCGGCCGGTGAGCGTGGAGATCTCGAAGGTCGTGAAGTCGTTGGTCTCGATCAGCTGGGGCAGGATCGTGAAGCCGTCGTAGGCCGTGTAGGTGGCGTAGTAGGTCGTCGACCCGTCGTCCTCGGTGAAGCGCACGAAGCGCGCGTCCTCCATGCCCCGGCTCTCCAACGGCCCCTCCGGCCAGATCAGGCGCTCGGCCAGCGAGGTCGTCGCGCTGTCGAAGCGCAGCAGGTAGTTGGAGGCGGCGAGCCAGCGCGCGAGCTTCTCGCTCTCGTGCGTCACCGCCCGGGGCAGGTCGTCCAGCGCGTGCAGCGCCTGCTCGAGGTCCTCGGTCCCGAAGTGCCGCGGCAGTCGGTCCATGACCCGGCCGGTACAGCCGACGTCCGCACCGAGCTCGAGCAGCTTGTGCGCGAAGTGCCGGCGCTCGTGCACCGCCCCGCGCCGCTCGCCGGTCTCCACCAGCGGGCCGGGGTCGTCGACCTCGACGGCGCCCTGCGCGTCCACGGTGCCGGTCCGGAAGGTGATCGAGGACAGGTGACCCTCGCCGATCGCGCGCAGGCTCAGCGCGAAGCGCCGGCCGCCCGGCGCGACGCCGATCTGGTCCGCTGCAGCCACCATCGAGGGGTTCGTGAGCGCCGCCGACTCGAACGCGTGCTCCTGGGTGAAGTACGAACCCACCAGCCGGCGCCGCTCGGGGCTGACGCCCGCCAGCAGGTGGTCCACCCGCTCGGCGTTGCGCTCCAGCATCAGGTCGAGGTCGCGGTGCCGGGTGGCGAAGTCCCGCCGCACCCCGGCCAGCGCCGCCTCGACCTCCGGCTCCGGCATCTGCAGGACGAGGGCGACGATCCGCTCCACCCGTGACGGGCCGTCCGGTGACGGGTCGTCGCCCGGGACGTGCGACCGGCCCAGCACCCTGGTGCTGCCCGGGTGCAGCACGGTGGACGCCCGCCGGATCTCGATCATGGCGGCCACGGTACGGGCCGGTCGCGCCTGCGGACGGGTCCGCCGCGCCCGGCCCGGCGTCTACGCTGACCAGGTGTTCGACACCCTGAGCGACCGCCTGGACAAGGTCTTCACGAGCCTGCGCGGCAAGGGCCGACTGAGCGATGCCGACGTGGACGCGACCGCGCGCGAGATCCGCATCGCGCTGCTCGAGGCCGACGTGGCGCTATCCGTCGTCAAGGCCTTCGTCGGCAACGTCAAGGAGCGCGCCCGCGGCGCGGAGGTCAGCCAGGCGCTCAACCCCGCCCAGCAGGTCATCAAGATCGTCAACGAGGAGCTCGTCGGGATCCTCGGCGGCGAGACGCGGCTCATCCGCTTCGCCAAGACCGCGCCGACGGTGATCATGCTCGCCGGCCTGCAGGGCGCCGGCAAGACCACGCTGGCCGGCAAGCTCGCCAAGCACCTCAAGGCGCAGGGCCACGCGCCGCTGCTGGTCGCCTGCGACCTCCAGCGCCCCAACGCCGTCCAGCAGCTGCAGGTCGTCGGCGGTCAGGCCGGCGTCGACGTCTACGCGCCCTACCCGGGCAGCGGCGTCGGCGACCCGGTCGACGCGGCGCGCACCGGCGTCGAGCAGGCCCGGCGGATGAACCACGACGTGGTCATCGTCGACACCGCCGGCCGCCTCGGCATCGACGCCGAGCTCATGCAGCAGGCCGTCGACATCCGCGACGCGGTGCAGCCCGACGAGGTCCTGTTCGTCGTAGACGCGATGATCGGCCAGGACGCCGTCGTCACCGCGCAGGCGTTCCAGGACGGCGTCGGCTTCACCGGCGTCGTGCTCACCAAGCTCGATGGCGATGCCCGCGGCGGCGCGGCGCTGTCGGTGCGCCACCTCACCGGCCAGCCGATCCTGTTCGCCTCCACGGGCGAGAAGCTCGGCGACTTCGACGTCTTCCACCCCGAGCGGATGGCCTCGCGCATCCTCGGCATGGGCGACGTGCTGACCCTCATCGAGCAGGCCGAGAAGAGCTTCGACGCCGACACGGCCGAGCGCATGGCCGGCAAGATGATGGAGGGCAAGGAGTTCGACCTCGAGGACTTCCTCGAGCAGATGATGCAGGTCAAGAAGATGGGCTCGCTGACCTCGCTGCTCGGGATGCTCCCCGGGATGGGCCAGATGAAGGAGGCCCTGGCGCAGGTCGACGACAAGGACCTCGACCGCATCGCGGCGATCATCCGGTCGATGACACCGCAGGAGCGGCGCAACCCCAAGATCCTCAACGGCTCGCGCCGGCTGCGCATCGCCAAGGGCTGCGGCGTCACGGTCACCGAGGTCAACAACCTCGTCGACCGCTTCTACGAGGCCCAGAAGATGATGAAGCAGATGGGCGGCATGGCCGGGATGGCCGGCGTGCCGGGCCCGCCGGGCATGGGTCGCAAGGCCAAGCGCCAGCAGTCCTCGGGCAAGAAGGGCAAGAAGGGGCCGGGCCGCGCGGGCGGCGGGCCGAGCAAGGCGGGCGCCAAGGCGCTGCCGGCGGCGGGTCAGCCCCAGCTGCCGCAGGGCTTCCCCCAGCTGCCGCAGGGCTTCCCGCAGCTGCCGCAAGGCTTCCCGCAGCTGCCGGGCGGGCCGGGGCAGCCGCCGCCGGACCCGTTCGGGCTGCGCCGCCCGAAGTAGCCGGCTAGCGCCGGGACAGTCGGGCGAGCAGGCCGAGCGCCAGCGCGACGAGCTGCATCGCGGCCAGCCCGAGCAGGCCGATTCGCACGCCGTGCGCGGCGACGACCTGGCCGGTCACGGCCGAGCCGAGCGCGAAGCCGCCGAACTTCAGGCTGGCGGCCGTCGTGACCACCTGGGTCTGCATGTGGGCGGGGGTGTGCGCGCTGCGCACGGCCAGCGTGCTGGCGAGCACCGGTCCCTCCATCGCGCCGGCCAGCGCGACCAGGGCGAGGGCGACGGGCAGGCTCGGGGCCGCGGCGACGGCGGCGAAGGCCAGCGCGAGGCCGAGGATGCCGGCGAAGGCCATCCGCATCGGACCGGTCCGCGGTGCGCGCGAGGCGACGGCGAGGCTGCCGACGAGCGCGCCGAGGGCGAACGCGCTGAACAGCGCCCCGCCGGCCGCGGCGGGCTGGCCGACCTCCTCGGCGAGCAGCGGGAAGACGACGGGCAGCGCGCCCATGCCGGTGAACGACAGCGTCGTGGCGACCGTGATCGAGCGCAGCGGCGGGATCGTGGCGAGCAGCTTCAGGCCGCTGGCGACCAGGCGGGCCAGGCCGCCGGTGGCGCCCTCGGCCGGGGGCGGCATC
>JAJAYV010000027.1 GCA_026786045.1 Frankiaceae bacterium
CGCGACTAGCGTGGCGCGGGCCGCGAGACCCGCGGCGCACCCGAGGAGGACACCCGCGTGAGCGTGCTCGACGACATCCTCGTCGGCGTCCGCGAGGACCTCGCCGAGCGGCAGTCCCGCACCGCCCTCGATGATCTCAAGGAGCGCGCCGCCGCGCGTCCCGCCGCGCTTGACGGCGCCGCCGCCCTGCGCGGTGAGGGCGTCGCCGTCATCGCCGAGGTCAAGCGCAACAGCCCCTCCAAGGGCGCGCTCGCCGCGATCGCCGACCCTGCCGCCCTCGCCGTCGACTACGAGGCCGGCGGCGCCAGCGTCATCAGCGTGCTGACCGAGCAGCGCCGCTTCGGCGGGAGCCTGGCCGACCTCGAGGCGGTGCGCGCGCGGGTCGAGGTCCCACTGCTGCGCAAGGACTTCGTCGTCGGCAGCTACCAGCTGTGGGAAGCGCGCGCCTTCGGCGCCGACCTCGTGCTGCTCATCGTCGCCGCGCTCGAGCAGGAGGCGCTGGTGTCGCTCGTCGAGCGCACCGAGTCCCTCGGCATGACGCCGCTGGTCGAGGTCCACGACGAGCCGGAGCTCGAGCGCGCCCTGGCCGCCGGCGCGCGCGTCGTCGGCGTCAACGCCCGCGACCTCAAGACCCTCGAGATCGACCGCGGCGTCTTCGGCCGGCTCTCGCCGCTCATCCCCGACGGCGTCGTGAAGATCGCCGAGTCCGGCGTGCGCGGCCCGCACGACCTGCTCGCCTATGCCGCCGTCGGCGCCGACGCTGTCCTGGTCGGCGAGGGCGTCGTCACCGGCGGCAATCCCCGGCAGGCCGTGGCGGACCTCGTCACAGCCGGCAACCACCCCAGCGCCCGCGGAGAGCATGCATGAGCCAGAGTCCCGATCAGGCAGGCCACTTCGGCCCGTACGGCGGCCGGTTCGTCCCCGAGGCGCTCATCGCGGCGCTCGACGAGCTCACCGCCGCCCACCTGGCCGCCAAGAGCGACCCGGTCTTCCTCACCGAGCTCGACCGGCTGCTCACGACGTACGCCGGCCGGCCGACCCCGCTGACCGACGCGCGCCGGCTGTCCGAGCACGCCGGGGGAGCGCGGATCCTGCTCAAGCGCGAGGACCTCGCCCACACCGGCAGCCACAAGATCAACAACGTGCTGGGTCAGGCGCTGCTCACCAAGCAGATGGGCAAGAAGCGGGTCATCGCCGAGACCGGCGCCGGCCAGCACGGTGTCGCGACCGCGACGGCCTGCGCGCTGTTCGGCTTCGAGTGCACCGTCTACATGGGCGAGGAGGACACCCGCCGGCAGGCGCTCAACGTCGCCCGGATGCGGCTGCTCGGCGCCGAGGTCGTCCCGGTCTCCAGTGGCACGAAGACGCTCAAGGACGCCACCAACGAGGCGATGCGCGACTGGGTCACCAACGTCGAGACGACCCACTACGTCATCGGCTCGGTCGTGGGCCCGCACCCGTTCCCGATGATGGTGCGCGACTTCCAGCGGGTCATCGGCGTCGAGGCCCGCCAGCAGTGCCTCGACCTGGTCGGTCGGCTGCCCGACGCCGTCGTGGCCTGCGTCGGCGGCGGCTCCAACGCCATGGGCCTGTTCCACCCGTTCCTCGACGACACGTCCGTCGCGCTCGTCGGCTGCGAGGCGGGCGGCGACGGCGTCGAGACCGGACGGCACGCCGCGCCGCTCACCGCCGGCGAGCCGGGCGTGCTGCACGGCGCCCGCAGCTACCTCATGCAGGACGAGGACGGCCAGACCGCGCTCACCACCTCGATCAGCGCCGGTCTCGACTACCCGGGCGTGGGTCCCGAGCACGCGCTGCTGCGCGACAGCGGCCGCGCCACCTACACCGGCATCACCGACGGATGGGCGATGCAAGCGCTGGAGAAGGTCGCCAAGACCGAGGGCATCCTCATCGCCATCGAGACCGCCCATGCCTTCGCGGGCGCCTGCGACTGGGGTCGCGCGCAGGTTGCCGCCGGCCGCGCGGCCGAGGACCTCGTGATGATCGTCAACACCTCGGGTCGCGGCGACAAGGACGTCGACACCGCCGCCCGCTGGTTCGGCCTGGTGACCGGCGAGGAGCTGGCCGAGTCCGAGCTGGTCCGCGCCCACGAGGGCGAGCAGCCCTGATGTCCCAGCTCGACGAGCTGTTCGCGCGCTGCCGCGCCGAGGGGCGAGCGGCGCTGGTCGGCTACCTGCCCGCGGGCTTCCCGTCGTACGACCTCTCGGTCGAGGCGATGGTCGCCATGGTCGAGGCGGGCGTCGACGCCGTCGAGGTCGGCATGCCGTACTCCGACCCGCTCATGGAGGGCCCGGTCATCCAGGCTGCCCACCAGGCCTCGCTGGACGCCGGCACCCGGCAGGCCGACGTGCTGCGCGCGGTCGAGGCCGTCGCCGCCACCGGTGCGCCCACCCTGGTCATGGGCTACTGGAACCCCGTGCACCGGTACGGCTTCCGCCGCTGGGCGCAGGCCCTCAAGGATGCCGGGGGAGTCGGGGCGATCACGCCCGACCTCATCCCGGAGGAGGCGCCGGAGTGGCTCGAGGCCTGCCGCGAGCTCGATCTCGACCCGGTCTTCCTCGTCGCGCCGAGCAGCACCGACGAGCGCATCGCCGTCGTCGGCCGCACCAACCGCGGCTTCGTCTACGCCGCCGCCGTCATGGGCGTGACCGGCGCGCGCGCCGAGATCGGTGCCGGGGCGCGGCAACTCGTCGACCGGGTCCGCGTCCAGACCGACCTGCCCGTCGCGGTCGGGCTCGGGGTGTCCACCGGCGCGCAGGCGGCGCAGGTCGCCTCCTTCGCCGACGGCGTGGTCGTCGGCTCGGCCCTGGTCAGCGCGCTCGAGCACGACGGCGTCGAGGGCGTCCGCAAGCTCGCCGCCGAGCTGGCCGAGGGCGTCCGCTCCGCCGGCTGACCGGCAGAACGACGGGTCGCCCGCAGGTCGTGGCCTAGCGCTTGGCGACGGTCAGCAGGACGGCGCTGTCGTCCAGGGCGGCGAGCGAGTGCATGGCGTCCGGGATGGCGATCAGGTCGCCGGCCCTGGCCTCCCAGGAGGCGTCAGCGGTGGCGAGCCGGACCCGTCCGCTCAAGACGTGCAGGGTCGCTTCCCCGGGATTCTCGTGCTCGGCCAGCGACTGGCCGGCGAGCAGGGTGATGACGGTCTGCCGCAGGCCCTTCTCGTTGCCGCCGTAGACGGTCTTGGCCGCCCGGCCGCTGGAGGCGCGGTGGGCGGCCTCGAGCTGCTCGCGGGCGAGGGCGGTGAGCGACGACTTCTGCATGGCCCCACCGTGCCTCGCCGCGTACCCCCCGCGGCAGGGCCGAAGGTCCTGCGAGATCGGCGCCCCGGCCGCGCGCGCCCACGCCACGCGGATCGCCGCCGCCTTCGTGCGCCTGGCCGAGCCGCCGACCCCACGACCCGAGCTCCCGGTCACCTCGCTCGCGCGAGCCGTCCAGGGCCCGCGCGCCTAGGCTGACCGGGTGGCGCTCGCGTACCTCCCCAGCCCGTCGTCGGGCGTGTGGGACCTCGGTCCCTTCCCGGTCCGCGCCTACGCCCTCGCGATCATTCTCGGCGTCGTCGCGGCCGTGCTCATCGGCGAGCGCCGCTGGGTGGCCCGCGGCGGCACGAAGGGCCTGGTCACCGACGTCGCGACCCTGGCCGTCCCCGGCGGGATCGTCGGCGCGCGGATCTACCACGTCGTCACCAGCCCCGACCGCTACCTCGACGACCCGGTGGCGGCGCTCTACGTGTGGCAGGGCGGCCTGGGCATCCCCGGCGGGATCGCCGGCGGCTTCCTCGTCGCCTGGCTCGTGCTGCACCGCCGCGGCATCGCCAAGGGCGCCTTCGCCGACGCCGTCGCCCCCGGTGTCGCGGTCGCGCAGGCCATCGGCCGGCTCGGCAACTGGTTCAACCAGGAGCTGTTCGGCCGCCCGACGACGCTGCCCTGGGGTCTGCGGATCGACCCGGACAACGCCGACGCGGTGGCCGGGGCCGTCGCCTACCACCCGACGTTCCTCTACGAGCTGCTGTGGAACCTCGCCGTCGCCGCGGTCGTCGTCTGGGCCGACCGGCGCTTCCGGATGGGCGGCGGTCGCGTCTTCGCGCTCTACCTGGCGCTCTACGCCACCGGCCGGATGTGGATCGAGGCGCTGCGCATCGACGACGCGAACACCCTGCTGGGCCTGCGGCTCAACATCGTGGTGATGGGCGTGGTGCTGGTCGGCGCGCTGGCCTACCTGGTGCTGCGCCGCCGCGAGCGGCGCGAGCAGCAGGTCGAGCCGCAGATCGAGCCGGTAGACGAGACGACAGGAGCCACTCCGTGACGGCCGTAGAGCGCATCCCGCCCGAGCAGCACCACGACCACCGTGACGTCACCGGCGGCTGGCTGCGCCCGGCCGTCTTCGGCGTGATGGACGGGCTGGTCAGCAACACCGCCCTTATCGCCGGCGTCGCCGGCGGCGGCGCCGACGCAAACACCGTCGTCCTTGCCGGCATGGCCGGCCTGGTCGCCGGCGCCATCTCCATGGCGACGGGGGAGTACGTCTCGGTCGCCTCGCAGACCGAGCTCACCCGCGCCGAGATCGAGGTGGAGAAGCGAGAGATCGCCCGCGTGCCCGCGGCCGAGGAGGCCGAGCTGGCCGCGCTCTACCGGGGGCGGGGCGTTGACGACGCCACCGCGCGGGAGGTCGCCCGCCAGCTGTCCCGCGACCCGGAGCAGGCGTGGCGGGTGCACGCCCGCGAGGAGCTCGGCGTCGACCCCGACGACCTGCCCTCGCCGTGGACCGCTGCCGGCTCGTCCTTCCTCGCCTTCACCGCCGGCGCCGCCGTGCCGCTCGTGCCTTACCTGCTGGGCGGTATGTCGCTGCTGCTGCCGCTGGTCCTCGCTCTGCTCGCGCTCTTCCTCGCCGGCGCCCTCGTCAGCCGCTTCACCGACCGCAGCGCGCTCTACAGCGGCAGCCGCCAGCTCCTGCTCGGCGGCGCCGCGACCGCCCTGACCTACGCCATCGGCAGCGTCGTCGGGACGAGCGTCTAGACCCGCTGGTCCATCAGTGCCGCCCGCGGCAGCGGCAGGGCGGGCTGCAGGCGCACCTCCACGGTCACCCAGCCCGCCTCGCTGCGGACGTCGACCGAGCCGCCGTAGACGTCGACGAGGCGGCGCACGACGTAGAGCCCGACGCCGATGCCCTCCCGGTCGCGGGTCGCGCCGCTGTCGAGCTGGGTGAACGGCTCGAAGAGGCGGTCCGCGGCAGTCAGGTCGAGCACTTGGCCCTCGTTGCTGACCGTCACCCACACGCCGCACTCGTCGCGGCCGCCGGCGACCAGCGGCACCGCCCCGGCGGCGCCGTGCTGGAGCGCGTTGTCGACCAGGTTGGCCAGCACCTGGTGCAGCGCCTGGCGGTCGATCCGCGCCGCGGTGCCGGTCTCGACGACGACCGACACCGGCCCGGCGCCGGGGCGGCCGGCCGAGGCGAGCATCGCGACCTCGGCCGCGACGGCGTCGACGTCGGTGACCGCGGCCGGGTCGACGGCAGTCGCCCGGGCGGCAATGAGCATGTTCTCCAGCAGCCGGCTGAGCCGCTCCTGCTGGTCGAGCACGGCGTGCAGCAGCGCAGTGCGGCTGCTCGGGTCGAGCCGCTCGCCGCGCTTGAGCAGGGTGAGCGCGGCGCCGCGGATGCCGGTGAGCGGGGTGCGGAACTCGTGTGAGACGGTCCCGATGAGGTCGGCCCGGATCCGGTCGGTCTCGGCCAGCTGGGCCTGCACCGAGGCGCTACCGGCGGTCAGCTCGGCGCGCAGCTGCTCCTGCTGGACCCGGCTCACCTCGTTGGCCCGCCAGAACAGCACCAGCACCGCCGACTCGGCGAGCACGGCCGCGGCATGCAGCGCCGCGGTGCCCCAGTCACTGGCCAGCCCGTCCGGGCGCACCGCTATGACGCCGTGCTGCACGAGCACGAAGCCGATCGCCAGCAGGTAGACGGTCCAGTCCTGGTAGAGCGCGATGACCGCGACGGTGACGAAGTAGTGGAAGTGCGCCTCGCCCACCCCGTCGAACAGGTGCACCGTCAGTGCGGACGCGGTCAGCAGGCCCAGCGCGGCAGCCAGTGAGCGCACCCGGCGGGAGGTCGCCACGGCCGCGACGGCGAGCAGGGCTCCCAGCGGCACGACGACGTAAAGCACCTCGCCCGGTGACTCGCCCAGCAGCGCGACCAGGGCCAGCACCGGCACGTGCAGGGCGAGCAGCAGGCAGAGGACGCGGTGCCGCCAGGCCCAGTCGGCCGCCGGCAACGTGCCCCCGCGCGGCAGCCACGTCGCGGCAGCCGCGACCGCGCGGGCCGGCTGCGCGAGGGACGGCGATGACATGGGGACAGCCTGCCCCCTTCCGGCGTAGGCCACCATGACCCGAACGGGTCATTGGAGGACAGTCCGGGCGACCAGGGGTACCCACCCGGTCACCCTTCGGCAGCGCCCCGATCGGTCCGGTCGTGTACCGTCCCGGACATCTGCAGCAGGGCCAGCGACGTCCCGGGGCGCAGGAGCAAGACCGCCGCAACTCCCCGGAAGAGGTCCCATGTCCGCCTCCCTTTCCGCCTTCCCGTCTGCCCAGGGCCTGTACGACCCGGCCAACGAGCACGACGCGTGCGGTGTCGCCTTCGTGGCCGACATCGCCGGCCGGGTCACCCACGACACCGTCGAGCAGGGCTTGACCGCGCTGCGCAACCTCGAGCACCGCGGCGCGTCCGGCGCCGAGCCCGAGACCGGCGACGGAGCCGGCATCCTCGTGCAGGTCCCCGACGCCTTCCTGAGAGGCGTGCTTGAGGTCGAGCTGCCCGCGGCCGGCTCGTACGCCGTCGGCACCGCCTTTCTGCCGCAGGACGCCGCCGAGGCGACCGCCGCGAAGGCGGCGATCGACGCGATCGCCGCCGAGGAGGGCCTGCGGAGCCTCGTCTGGCGCGAGCTCCCCGTCGACCCGCAGGGAGCCGGCGTCGGCCGCACCGCGCTGTCGGTCATGCCGGCCTTCGCCCAGCTCGTGCTCGTCGCCGCCGACCCGCAGATGACGCCGTACGCCCTGGAGCGTCGGGCGTACGTCACCCGCAAGCGGGCCGAGCACGAGACCGGCACCTACTTCTCGTCGCTGTCGACCCGCACGCTGGTCTACAAGGGGATGCTCACCACCGGGCAGCTGCAGCCGTTCTTCCCCGACCTGTCCGACGAGCGGTTCGCCAGCGCGCTGGCGCTGGTGCACAGCCGCTTCAGCACCAACACCTTCCCGAGCTGGCCGCTGGCCCACCCGTACCGCTACATCGCGCACAACGGCGAGATCAACACCGTGCGCGGCAACCGCAACTGGATGCGCGCCCGCGAGGCGCTGCTGCGCGGCCCGGACGAGCTGCCGGAGGACCTGACCCGGCTGTTCCCCGTCTGCACCCCGGGCGCCAGTGACAGCGCCAGCTTCGACGAGGTGCTGGAGCTGCTGCACATGGGCGGCCGGTCGCTGCCGCACGCCGTGCTGATGATGGTCCCGGAGGCGTGGGAGAACGCGCCCGACATGGACCCCGACAAGCGGGCCTTCTACGCGTTCCACGCCTCGCTCATGGAGCCCTGGGACGGCCCGGCCTGCGTGACGTTCACCGACGGCACCCAGATCGGCGCGGTGCTCGACCGCAACGGCCTGCGCCCGGCGCGCTGGTGGCAGACCGTCGACGGCCGGGTGATCCTGGCCAGCGAGGTGGGCGTGCTCGACGTGCCGGCCGACCAGGTCGTCGCCAAGGGCCGCCTGCAGCCCGGGAAGATGTTCCTCGTCGACACCGCGCAGGCTCGCATCGTCAGCGACGACGAGGTCAAGACGTCGCTGGCGGCCGAGCACCCCTACGCCGACTGGCTGCACACCGGCCAGCTGGCCCTGCCTGACCTGCGCGAGCGCGAGCACGTCGTCTTCAGCCACGAGTCGGTGCTGCGCCGCCAGCAGGTCTTCGGCTACACCGAGGAGGAGCTGCGGATCCTGCTCACCCCGATGGCGAAGGCCGGCGCCGAGGCGATCGGCTCGATGGGCACCGACACCCCTGTCGCGGTGCTGAGCAAGCGCCCGCGGCTGCTGTTCGACTACTTCAGCCAGCTCTTCGCCCAGGTCACCAACCCGCCGCTGGACGCGATCCGCGAGGAGCTGGTCACCTCGCTGAGCGGCAGCATCGGCCCGGAGCAGAACCTGCTCGACCCGTCCGCGGCGTCCTGTCGGCAGATCGTCGTGCCGTTCCCGGTGCTGTCCAACGACGACCTCGCCAAGATCACCCACGTCAACGAGGACGGCGACCTCCCCGGCTTCTCGAGCGTGACAGTGCACGGCCTCTACCCGGTCAACGGCGGGGGCGAGGCGCTGCGCGACGCGCTGGACCGGGTCCGCCGCGAGGTGTCGACGGCCATCGCCGCCGGCGCCCGCATCATCGTGCTGTCCGACCGCGACTCCACCGAGCACATGGCGCCGATCCCGTCGCTGCTGCTCACCTCCGCGGTGCACCACCACCTCATCCGCGAGAAGACCCGCACCCGCGTCGGGCTGGTCGTGGAGGCCGGCGACGCGCGCGAGGTGCACCACATCGCGCTGCTCATCGGCTACGGCGCCGCCGCGGTCAACCCCTACCTCGCGTTCGAGACCATCGAGGACCTCATCGCCACCGGGCACCTGCCGGGGCTCGACCCGGTCGAGGCGGTCCAGAAGTACATCAAGGCCGCCGGCAAGGGTGTGCTCAAGGTGATGAGCAAGATGGGCATCTCGACCATCGCCTCCTACACCGGCGCGCAGGTCTTCGAGGCGCTCGGCCTGAGCCAAGAGCTCGTCGACGAGTACTTCACCGGCACCACCAGCCGGCTAGGCGGCATCGGCCTGGAGGTCATCGCGGAGGAGGTCGCCGCGCGGCACCGCCGCGCCTTTCCGGAGAACGCCACCGAGCGCGCGCACCGCAAGCTCGACATCGGTGGGGAGTACCAGTGGCGCCGCGAGGGTGAGGTGCACCTGTTCAACCCCGAGACGGTGTTCCGGCTGCAGCACTCCACCCGCAACCAGAAGTACGACGTCTTCAAGCAGTACACCTCCGCCGTCGACGAGCTCTCGACGCAGGCCGGCACGCTGCGCGGTCTGTTCGCGTTCAAGAGCGACCGCACCCCGGTGCCGATCGACGAGGTCGAGCCGGTCAGCGAGATCGTCAAGCGCTTCAACACCGGCGCCATGTCGCTGGGGTCGATCAGCCCCGAAGCGCATGAGACGCTGGCCATCGCGATGAACCAGCTCGGCGGGCGCAGCAACACGGGCGAGGGCGGCGAGGACCCCGAGCGGCTCTACGACCCGACCCGCCGCAGCGCCATCAAGCAGGTCGCGTCCGGCCGCTTCGGCGTAACCAGCGAGTACCTCGTCAACGCCGACGACATCCAGATCAAGATGGCCCAGGGCGCCAAGCCCGGCGAGGGCGGGCAGCTGCCCGGCCCGAAGGTCAACTCCTACATCGCCAAGACGCGGCACTCGACCCCGGGCGTCGGGCTGATCTCGCCGCCGCCGCACCACGACATCTACTCCATCGAGGACCTCGCCCAGCTCATCCACGACCTCAAGAACGCCAACGACAAGGCCAGGATCCACGTCAAGCTCGTGGCCGAGGTGGGCGTCGGCACGGTCGCGGCGGGCGTGAGCAAGGCGCACGCCGACGTCGTGCTCATCTCCGGCCACGACGGCGGCACCGGCGCCTCGCCGCTGACCTCGCTCAAGCACGCCGGCTCGCCGTGGGAGCTCGGCCTGGCCGAGACCCAGCAGACGCTGCTGCTCAACGGGCTGCGCGACCGGATCGTCGTGCAGGTCGACGGCCAGCTCAAGACCGGCCGCGACGTCGTCATCGGCGCGCTGCTCGGCGCCGAGGAGTACGGCTTCGCGACGGCTCCGCTGGTCGTGTCGGGCTGCATCATGATGCGCGTCTGCCACCTCGACACCTGCCCGGTAGGCGTCGCCACCCAGCGCCAGGAGCTGCGCGCGAAGTACTCCGGCAAGGCGGCGTACCTCGTGACCTTCTTCGAGTACGTCGCGCAGGAGGTCCGCGAGATCCTCGCCGAGCTGGGCTTCCGTACGCTCGAGGAGGCGATCGGCCACACCGAGGTGCTCGACACCCGCAAGGCCGTGGACCATTGGAAGGCCGCCGGGCTCGACCTCGCGCCGGTCCTGCACATGCCGGAGCTGCCCGAGGGCGCCTCGCTCACCCAGACCGTCGCGCAGGACCACGGCCTGAAGCACGCGCTGGACAACGAGCTGATCGAGCGGGCCGAGAAGGCGCTGGTCGACGGCACCCCCGTGCAGCTCGCCGTGCCGGTTCGCAACGTCAACCGCACCGTCGGCACGATGCTCGGCTCCGAGGTGACCCGTCGCTACGGCGGCGCCGGGCTGCCGGAGGGGACGATCGACATCACGCTCACCGGCTCGGCCGGGCAGTCGCTCGGCGCGTTCCTGCCCCGCGGGATCGTGCTGCGGCTGCACGGCGACGCCAACGACTACGTCGGCAAGGGCCTGTCCGGCGGCCGGATCGTCGTGCGGCCCGCCGAGGAGGCGACCTTCGCCGCCGAGGACAACGTCATCGCCGGCAACACGCTGCTCTACGGCGCGACCGGCGGCTCGCTGTTCGTGCGCGGCCGGGTCGGCGAGCGCTTCTGCGTCCGCAACTCCGGCGCGACCGCGGTCGTCGAGGGCGTGGGCGACCACGCCTGCGAGTACATGACCGGTGGGCGCGTGGCGATCCTGGGCCCGACCGGGCGCAACGTCGCGGCCGGCATGAGCGGCGGCGTGGCGTACCTGCTGGACTTGGACCTGGCCAAGGTGAACGGCGAGATGGTCGACCTCGAAGAGCTTGCCGAGGGCGACGTCGAGACGCTGCGCCAGATGCTGAGCGACCACCTGCGCGAGACCGGCTCGGCCGTCGCCGAGCGGCTGTTGGCGACCAAGGACTGGCCGAGCCGGTTCACCAAGGTCATGCCGCGCGACTACAAGAAGGTGCTGACCGCGATGGAGCAGGCGCGCGAGGCCGGGACCGACGTCGACGAGGCCGTCATGGCCGCGAGCAGGAGCTGACTCATGCCTGACCAGACCGGCTTCCTCAAGCACGGCCGCGAGCTCCCGCAGCGGCGCCCCGTGGACGTCCGCATCCGCGACTGGAAGGAGGTCTACGAGGAGTTCCCCGCGGGCCACCTGCACGAACAGGCCGCGCGCTGCATGGACTGCGGCATCCCCTTCTGCCATAACGGCTGCCCGCTCGGGAACCTCATCCCCGAGTGGAACGACCTGGTGTGGAAGGACGACTGGAGCGAGGCCTCCGAGCGGCTGCACGCCACCAACAACTTCCCGGAGTTCACCGGGCGGCTGTGCCCGGCGCCGTGCGAGGCCGCGTGCGTGCTCGGCATCAACGACGACGCGGTGGCCATCAAGCAGGTCGAGGTCGAGATCGCCGACCGCGCCTGGAAGGACGGCCTGGTCACCCCTCAGCCGCCGTTGCAGCGCACCGGCCGCAGCGTGGCCGTCGTCGGCTCCGGACCGGCCGGTCTCGCCGCCGCTCAGCAGCTGACCCGCGCGGGCCACGACGTCGTCGTCCTCGAGCGGGCCGATCGGGTCGGCGGCCTGATGCGCTACGGCATCCCCGAGTTCAAGATGGAGAAGGCCGTCCTCGAGCGCCGGCTGGAGCAGATGCGCGCCGAGGGCACCGAGTTCCGCACCGGCGTCGACGTCGGCGTCGACGTGACCGTCGAGCAGCTGCGCGAGCAGTACGACGCGGTGCTGCTCGCCGGCGGCTCCACGCTCGGCCGCGACCTGCCCGTCGAGGGCCGTGAGCTCGAGGGCGTCCACCTGGCGATGGAGTACCTCGTGCCGTCCAACCGCGTGCAGGAGGGCGACCTCCAGGCGCCGCCCATCACCGCCGAGGGCAAGGACGTCGTCATCATCGGCGGCGGCGACACCGGTGCGGACTGCCTCGGCACCGCGATCCGTCAGGGCGCCCGCTCGATCACCCAGCTGGAGATCATGCCGCGGCCGCCGCAGGAGCGGCCCGACACGACCCCGTGGCCGACCTGGCCGCTGGTCTACCGGACCAGCAGCGCCCACGAGGAGGGCGGCGAGCGGCTGTTCTCGGTCAACACCAAGCGGTTCGTCGGCTCCGACGCAGAGGGGACAGCCGGGCACGTCACGGGCCTCGAGCTGGTCGACGTCGAGATGGTCGACGGCCGCTTCGAGCCGGTCGAGGGCAGCGAGCGGGTCCTCCCCGCCCAGCTGGTCACCCTCGCGATGGGCTTCACCGGCCCGCAGCGCCGCGGCCTGCTCGAGGCGCTCGGCGTCGAGCTCGACGGGCGCGGCAACGTCGCCCGCGACGACGACTGGGCGACGAACGTGCCGGGCGTGTGGGTCGCCGGCGACATGGGGCGCGGCCAGTCGCTCATCGTGTGGGCCATCGCCGAGGGCCGCGCCGCGGCCGCCGCGGTGGACCGCGCGCTGTGCGGGAACACGCTGCTCCCCGCGCCGGTCACCCCTACCTCTCGGTAGCCCCTAGCCTGACCGGGTGAAGCGCCGCGCGAAGATCGTCTGCACCCTGGGTCCCGCCACCCACTCCTACGAGGGGGTGCGCGGGCTGGTCTATGCCGGCATGGACGTGGCGCGGCTCAACTTCAGCCACGGCGCGTACGAGCAGCACCGCGAGGCCTACACCTGGGTGCGGCAGGCCAGCGACGAGTCCGGCCGCGGGGTCGGCGTCCTGGTCGACCTGCAGGGCCCGAAGATCCGGCTCGGCACCTTCGCCGCCGGACCCGTCCTGTGGGCGACGGGGGAGACCGTCACCATCACGACCGACCCCGTCGCCGGCGACCACGACCGGGTCTCCACCACCTACGCCGGCCTGGCCGCCGACGTCTCGCCCGGCGACCGGTTGCTCGTCGACGACGGCCGGGTCGGGCTCAAGGTCGTCGCCGTCGACGGCCCGGACGTGCGGCTGCTCGTCACGGAGGGCGGGCCGGTCAGCAACAACAAGGGCCTGTCCCTGCCCGGCATCGGAGTCAGCGTCCCCGCCCTGTCCGAGAAGGACGAGGAGGACCTGCGCTTCGGGCTGAGCCTGCGGGCCGACATGGTCGCGCTGTCGTTCGTGCGCACCGCCGCCGACCTCCGCCGGGTGCACGAGATCATGGACGAGGTCGGTCACCGGCTGCCGGTCCTCGCCAAGATCGAGAAGCCGCAGGCCGTCGACAACCTCGAGGAGATCGTCGAGGCCTTCGACGGACTGATGGTCGCCCGCGGCGACCTCGGCGTGGAGATGCCGCTCGAGCGGGTCCCGCTGGTGCAGAAGCGCGCGGTCCAGGCCGCCCGCGAGAAGTCCAAGCCGGTCATCGTCGCGACCCAGATGCTCGACTCGATGGTGGGCGCGTCCCGCCCGACCCGCGCCGAGGCCAGCGACGTGGCCAACGCCGTGCTCGACGGCGCCGACGCGGTGATGCTCTCGGGCGAGACCAGCGTGGGGCGCTACCCGGTCGAGTCGGTGGCCACGATGGCCCGGATCATCGTCGCTGCCGAGGAGGATCTCGGCCGCGTGCCGCGGGTCGAGTCCGCGCCGGAGACCATCAGCGCCGCGATCGCGCAGGCCGCCGCGACGGTCGGCGCCACGGTCGGCGCCTCGGCGCTGGTCGCCTTCACCCAGAGCGGCACCACGGCGCGGCTGCTCGCCGAGCACCGCTCGCCGATCCCGCTGCTGGCCTTCACCCCGGTCGCCGAGGTGCGCAGCCAGCTGACGCTCACCTGGGGCGTCGAGACGTTCCTCGTGCCGCCGGTCGAGCACACCGACGACATGGTCCGCCAGGTCGACAGCGCCATGCTCGAGCTCGGCCGGATGCAGCCGGGGGAGTACGTCACGATCGTGGCCGGCAGCCCGCCGAGCAGAAGCGGCTCCACCAACGCCATGCGCGTGCACAAGCTCGGCAGCCCCGTCCCGACGCACCCCCACTACGGGCGTCGGGCCGGGGACCTCCCGCCGGGGACGACCTCCTAGCTAAGGTCGGCCGCTGTCCCGCGCCAGCTCGGAGAACGGCCGGGGCGGCGCGGCGAGCGTGGCCCGGGGGCAGTCGGCGAGGGTGAGGCCGGCGTGCCCAAATGCCTCGTCACACAGCGAGCTGGTCGTCCAGCCCGAACGCAGCCCGTACGACGTCATCGACACCCGGAACACTGTGACGCAGTAGCGGGCGGGGCTGTCGTAGACGCAACTGATCGTGCCGATGTGGACAGCGTCACCCGGCTCGTCCGCCCCGGGCGCCCACGGCGCCGTGTAGCGGCGCCAGCTGCCGATGCGGGTCCACCACAGGCCGCCGCTGGTGACGTCGTCGGTGGCCAGGCCGAGCAGGATCAGCCGGGCGTGGGTCTCGGACAGAACGGCTGCCGGGCGGATCACCTCCTGGGTGGCGAACTGCGTGGGGGAGTCGGGGTCGGTCATGCTCGTCTCCGTTCGTGGTTGACGAGGGGGGTGGGGGCGTGCAACGGGACGGGCACGCGCACCGGCAGCGGGACGGGCCGGCCGAACAGGAAGCCCTGGCCGTGCGAGCATCCGAGCTCGCGCAGCAGGTCGAGCTGCTGCTCGGTCTCGATGCCCTCGGCCACGGTCGAAAGAGCCAGGTCCCGGCACATCGACAGGACCGCCTTGACGATCGCGTAGGCACTGCGGTCGGACAGGACCGGCTCGATGAAGCTGCGATCGATCTTGACAACGTCGACGGGGAACTGCCGCAGCAGGCTGAGCGAGGAGTAGCCCGTCCCGAAGTCGTCGAGCGCGATCCGCACGCCCAGCTCGGACAGCTCGTGCAGCTCCTTGACCAGCGTGGCGCTGGCCGTGATGAGCGCGGTCTCGGTGATCTCCAAGTGCAGGCGCTCCGGGCGCAGGCCGGACTCCTCGAGCGCCCGCCGGACGTCGGCGGCGACGCCGGGACGCGTGAGCTGGCTGGGCGAGGCGTTGACCGCGACCCAGCCGGCGTCCGCGAGGCCACCGCTGCCGGTCGCCGCATCGCGACAGGCCTGGCTCAGCATCCACCCGCCGAGCGGCCGGATGAGGCCGCTGCTCTCAGCCAGCTCCAGGAAGTGCGCCGGCGGCAGCAGGCCCCGCTGAGGGTGCTGCCATCGCACGAGCGCCTCGTGGCCGACCACGCCGAGGTCGCCCATGGTGACGATTGGCTGGTAGTAGGCGCGCAGCTCGTCGCTGGCCAACGACATCCGGAGCTCGTCCTCGAGCTGCAGGTCGGCCCGGGTCGCCACCCGGTCCTGCGCCGGGTCGAAGCCCACGTAGCGCGCCCTACCCGACCGCTTGGCCCGCAGCAGGGCCATGTCGGCGCGCATGAGGACGTCGTCGGCGGTGTCCGGGTGCGAACCGATGCTGCCCCCGAGGCTGAGCGTCATGGCGTGCTGGTGCTCGCCGATCTGGAACGGCTCGTCGAGCGCCTCGGCCAGCCGCTGCGCGACGTCTGCCAGCTCCGCCGGGGTCCGTACGCCTTCGATCACCATGACGAACTCGTCGCCGCCCACGCGCCCGAGCAGGTCCTCGGGACGTAGGGGCATGCGCAGTCGCTCGGCGACCTGGAGCAGCAGGCTGTCGCCGGCCGCGTGGCCCAGGCTGTCGTTCACGATCTTGAAGCGGTCGAGATCGCCGTACAGCACCCCTACCCTGCCGTCCGGGTCGTCCTCGAGTGCGCTGGCGAGCCACTGCCGGGTGAGGAACCGGTTCGGCGCCCCCGTCAGCCCGTCGTGCAGGGCGCGGTTGGCGAGCTCCAGCTCGGCCTCGCGCCGGCCGGTGATGTCCTCCATCTGCATGATGACCCGGGGCGGTGAGGTGACCGACGCCGCCGTGAGTCGTCCCCACACCCGCTCGCCACGCGCGGTGCGCAGCATCCGGTCGGCCGTCGACGAAGCCTGGGAGTCCGTCAGCAGATCGTTCCACCAGTCCCACCATGGCAGCCCGCCCTGGCACACGACGACGTCGGTCACGTCCATGCGGGTCAGCTCGTGGGCCGGCCAGCCCAGCATCCGGGACAGGCTCGCGTTGACGACGAGGATCGCGCCGTGGTCGTCGAGCAGCGCCCCGCCGATGGGCGAGTGCTCGAACGCGACCCGCCACTGCAGCTCCGACGACGACAGGTGGGTCGCAGCAGCCAGGTCGTGGGTGACGTCGCGCGCGCTGATGAGCACAGGTCTTTCGGGCTCGTCGCGCAGGTGCTTGGCGGCCACGTCGACCCACCGCGGTCCACCGGTCGAGGTGACCTGCAGCGTCGTGCGCGCGCCGCCGGTCGTGACGGCCTCGGCGAGCAGCCGGCCCACGGCGACCCGTTGGGCGGACCCGGACAGCGCTGCCTCGATCCCCTCATCGGCGCAGCGCGCGAGGTCCCAGCCCAGCACGTCCCTGACGGTGTCGCTCGCGGCCAGCAGGCGTCCTTCGGCCGTGACCCGGAGGACGAAGTCGGCGTCGGTCGCCGCGAGTCGCGTCACCGGACGCCGGCGCTGGACGGGCGCACGGTCGGGCCGGAGAGCGACCGGCATCGGAACCGGCTCACGCGTCATGGCAGAACCATCGGCACGTAGCCGCTCAACGTGAGCACCGGGTCGTGCTTCGGCGCGCTGAGCCGGCCGGGGGAGGTAGGAGCGTGGGTCCGAACCAGGCGCGGCGGGTGCTTCGGTAGCGGGTTCATCGTGGGAACACTTTGCACACCGGTGTAGCCGCGGGGTGGCGCCCCGCGCGGCACAGTCCTAGGTCTGTCGCAGCGCGTCGTCGTCGTCGTCGTCGTCGACGTCGGCCAGCTCCTTGGCGCCGGGCAGCAGCGCTACTTGGCCGGCCACGTTGATCAGCGGCCGGGACGCCATCGCGTCGAGTTGGCCGCCGTGGCCGAGGGTGAACGAGAGCAGGAACGTCCCCAGCGTGGACGGCGCCCGGATCCCGGTGAACAGCCGCTCCGTCGCGCCGTGCCGCGGCAGCGCCATGTCATCGATCGACTTCGCCCCCGGCGACCATCCCGGCGACCCCCTCGCTGCAAGGGCATGTTGGCTCTCCACCCGCCCTCCAGCCGCAGCGCGACGGTAGATCCGGGCTTAGAGGGTCGCGCCGGGCGGCGCCGTCATGCGCACGTAGATGTAGCGCGGCGCCTTCACCCGCACGATCGAGTATGCCCGGTCGCCGCCGAGGTTGTACTGCGTGACGACGGCCGAGCCGTCGGGGTGCACGCCCTGCACGTACCCCACGTGACCGTCGCCGCCGGCGGTGAGGGTGCCGTTCGGGGTCTGCGCGTCGGGGTACCAGACCGCGCTCTCACCGGGGTTCCAGTGCGCGATCGCGCCGACCACCGCGGTGTGGCCGATCGGGTGGGCCATCCGCCGGGCGGCATTGTCCCAGTCGGCGGCGTTGCCCCACGCGCCCTCCCAGTTGTTCAGGCTCACGCCGCGCTGCGACATCCGGTGGGCCACCCAGCTGACGCACTGGCGCTTCGTGAAGCCCCAGCGGTCCGCGGACCAGGACGCGTCGGTGCGCCAGGCGTAGTCGTCATCACTGGCCGAGGCCGGGGCGATCGTCCCGGCGGTGAGGGCGACGAGCGCGGTGAGCAGGACGAGGACGCGGTGGATCAGCTGCACGAGGAGATTTCTCGCTCGGGGACAGGGCACGACCTCACCCGTTCGGACTAACCCGAACGGGTGATAGGGCGTACACAACCACATCGACTGCGTGACCAGGAAACTCAAACGCTGGTGTCGCGTGAGTTCCACCACCAGGTCGTCGGACGGACGGGTCGACCCGGCGCTAGGCTCAGTCGGTCGCCAGCCGGGGTGATGGAAGTGGCAGACATGGATGGCTCAAAATCATCTGCCCGAAAGGGCGTGCGGGTTCGAATCCCGCCCTCGGCACCTTTCCGCCGCCGCTTGTGGACGGCCGTTCTGGACTGTCGGAGCTCAGTCAGACTCTGCCCAGATGCCCTTCCGTCATCCGCCCGAGGTGCGTGTCGCCGCCGTCCAGCTGGTGCGCGACGGGCTCCTGCCGCTTACGCGCACCTGCTCGGGCCCTACCTGGGGGACGGCTGGATCGTCCGCGTCAAGGGCACGACCTTGCTGTCGGTGGCCTGCAACGACGCTTGGCCCCGCCTGGCTGATGAGTGCGAGCAGGTGATGCTGCAGGTGCTGGACACCTCGGTCTGTCGGATCCGCCGGAACGGCTGTCACGACGTGAAGGCCTACTCACAGCACTGGCCGTGCCTGTTCCCCAGCACGGGCCGGGCAAGAAGCACGACCCTCCTATCGTCCTGGCGCCGTGGCAGCAGGAGGTCGTCGACGAGCACCCAGGCCTGCTGCTGCGCGGACTGTTCAACAGCGACGGCTGGCGCGGTCACAATGTCGCTGTGAAGCGGCATCCGGACGGCTTCGTCACCCGCTACCGCTACTCCCGCTACAAGTTCACGAACAAGAGCGACGACATCCGTGCGCTGTGCACCGACGGCCTCGACCGGCTGGGCATCGCCTGGCGTCCCAACGGGGCCCTCCGGGTCAGCGTCAACCGCCGGGCGGCCGTCGCGGCGCTGGCCGAGCACGTCGGCCCGAAGTCCTGACCGGCCGGCCCCGGTAGCGTGATCGTCGTGCCGATGCCGATGCCGATGCCGACGACCGCCGTCCAAGGGCCGCTGCGCGTGCTCGTCGCCGAGGACGAGGCGCTCATCCGGATGGACCTGGTCGAGATGCTCGAGGAGGACGGCTACGTCGTCGTCGGGCAGGCCGGTGACGGCGAGGCCGCGGTGCGGCTGGCCACAGAGCTGCGCCCCGACCTGGTGATCCTCGACGTGAAGATGCCGGTCCTCGACGGGCTGTCGGCCGCCGAGCAGGTCGTCGCCGCGCGCATCGCGCCCGTGGTCATCCTCACCGCCTTCAGCCAGCGCGACCTGGTCGAGCGGGCCCGCGAGGCGGGCGTGATGGCCTATCTGGTCAAGCCGTTCCAGCGCAAGGACCTGGTTCCCGCGATCGAGATGGCGGTCTCCCGCTTCACCGAGCTCGTCGCTCTCGAGAAGGAGGTCGGCGACCTGTCCGGCCGGCTGGAGGCCCGCAAGCTCGTCGAGCGCGCCAAGGGCGTGCTGCAGCTGCAGGGCATGACCGAGCCGGAGGCCTTCCGACACGTCCAACGCCGGTCGATGGACGAGCGACGCTCGATGCGGTCGGTGTCGCAGGAGGTCCTCGACGCGGCCGCAGAAGCGGACACAAGCGGACAGGCGCCCCCGGCCTGACCTCTGCAGGTCACAGCCCTACAACGACGCGGTCCCGGCACGGCCAGGGTCGCCTCCCTCGGCGCCTGCCTCCGCTATCTTCCGACCACCGAGAGCGCCGCGTCCGCGGCGTAACCACAGATCCTTAGGAGACGGTGGATGGTTTCCCCCGCACGTTCCTGGCGCATTCTGGCCGCCATCAGCGCAGGCGCGCTCGTCCTCACCGCCTGCGGCGGCGGAGCCGACGAAGAAGAGACAGCCACTCCCGCTGCCAGCTCCGACGGCGGCAGCGCGTCGGCCGAGGGCGACGGCACGCTGACCATCGGCAGCCTGCTGCCCCAGACCGGCAACCTGGCCTTCCTCGGCCCGCCCGAGTTCGCGGGCGTCGAGCTGGCCATCAAGGAGATCAACGAGGGCGGCGGTGTCCTCGGTGAGGATGTCGCCTACATCGAGGGCGACTCCGGCGACACCCAGCAGGACGTCGCCAACCCCACCGTCGACCGCCTGCTCGCCGCGGACGTCGACGTCATCATCGGTGCCGCCTCCTCCGGCGTCTCCTTCACCGTCATCGACAAGATCACCTCGGCCGGCGTCGTGCACTACAGCCCGGCGAACACCAGCCCGGACTTCACCGACTACGCCGACAAGGGGCTGTACTTCCGCACCGCCCCCTCCGACGTGCTCCAGGGCCGCATCCTCGGCGAGACGATCCTCGCCGACGGCTGCACCGAGGTCGGCGTCCTTGCGCTGCAGGACCCGTACGGCGAGGGCCTGGCCGAGAACGTCGGCCTGGCCGTCACCGGTGGCGGCGGCTCGCTGACCCCCGAGAACCCGATCTTCTACGACCCGGCCGCGTCGAACTTCGACGCCCAGGTCAACGAGCTCAAGGCGGCCAACCCCGGCTGCGTCGTGCTCATCGGCTTCGAGGAGTCGGCCAAGGTCATCGGCTCCATGGTCGCCGCCGGCATCGGCCCGCAGGAGACCCCGCTCTACCTCGTCGACGGCAACCTGGGCAACGCCCTGGGTGAGGACCTGCCGGCCGGCCTGCTCGAGGGCACCAAGGGCTCGCTGCCCGGCGCCGAGGCCACTCCGGACTTCCGCGAGCTCCTGCTCGGCGTCGACCCGGCGCTGACGGACTTCAGCTATGCGGCTGAGTCCTACGACGCCGTCATCACCTCCGCGCTCGCGGCCATCGCCGCCGAGGGCGACTCCGGTGAGGCCATCGCCAGCACGCTGGCCGACGTCACCCGCGAGGGCGAGAAGTGCACCACCTTCGCCGACTGCATCGCGCTGCTCGAGGCCGGTGACGACATCGACTATGACGGCATCAGCGGTCCGATCGAGATGTCCGACGCCGGTGACCCGACGTCTGCCATCGTCGGCATCTACACCTACGGCCCGGACAACAAGCTGACCTCCGACGTTGTCTACCAGCCGGGTGAGCTCGAGTAGCACCTGCACTCCCGTACGACAGAGGGGCCCCGCGCGCGCGCCCGGCGCCCCCGGGGGTTCGGGCCCGGCGGGGGGCCGGGCGGGCGGGGTGCACGGGCCCCCCCGCCCCCAGGCGCGGCCGCCGC